>DASTEM010000264.1:0-6547 GCA_035709545.1 Gaiellaceae bacterium
GCGGGCGGCGGGGCCCGGGCCAGGGCGTTCCGAGCGTCGGCGCTTAATCGCGTCCTGGGCCACTATGGGCTCTCGGTCCACGCCTGGGCGGCGGGGGCGTACGTGCTCCGGGATCAGAAGGGTGGCTCGGCCGTCGTCTCCGACCTCGGCGCACTGTGGGTCGAGGCGGAGAGGCTCACCGGAGCCGCGCTCGACCCGCTCGATCCAGGACTCGTCGTGGCGCTCGAGCGGTGAAGACGCCCGTAGTCCTCGTGACGGGGTTTCTCGGCAGCGGCAAGACGACGCTGATCTCGCGGCTGCTCGAACGGCCGGAGCTCGGCGAGACGGCAGTGATCGTGAACGAGCTCGGAGAGGTGGGCATCGATCACCACCTGCTGCGGCGAGTCGACGAGCGCACCGTCGTCCTCTCGAGCGGATGCGTGTGCTGCGTGTTGCGGGGCGACCTATCGGACGAGCTGCGCGACCTGCTCGACCGTCGCGACGCAGGGGACATCCCCTGGTTCCGGCGGGTCGTCATCGAGACGACCGGAGTCGCGCGGCCGGCGCCGATCGTGCAGACACTCCTCGCGGATCCGCTCCTGCCCCATCACTACTCGCTCGACGCGATCGTGGCAACCGTTGACGGCGAGCACGGTCTCCGCGGTTCCGAGGCCGTTCAGCAGGTCGCTGCAGCCGACACGCTCGTCGTCACCAAGTCGGACCTCGCCGAGCAGGAAGGGCTGCGCGCGATCGAGGCGGAGCTGGCCCGGCTCAATCCGGCTGCGCGCACGGTTCGTGCCTCGTTCGGCGACGTCGAGACCGAGCTCCTCCTCTCGAGCTCCGACCGCGACCTCCGCGAGCTTCCGACGGGGTCGAACGGACACGCTCACGGTCCGCGGGCGGTCGTGCTCACCTTCGACCGCGCGATCGACTGGACCGCGTTCGGAATCTGGCTGACCATGCTGCTACACGCTCGCGGCGAGCAGATTCTCCGCATCAAGGGGCTGCTCGACGTCGGAGGCGAGGGCCCGCTGCTCCTGAACTGCGTGCAGCACGCCGTCTACCCGCCCGTGCACCTCGATGCCTGGCCCGACGACGACCGCAGCTCTCGGCTCGTCTTGATCGGTAGTGATGTCGACCGCGCCGTGCTCGAGATGTCCCTTCGTGCCTTCGACGGCGCCGCTCGCGGCTGAGGACCCTGAAGGCGCCAAGACGACCCGCGTTGGCGCGAGCCGAGGCAGATAACCCTCAGATCGGGCCAACCGTGCGAGCAAGTCGCATGTTCCTACGCCGCCCGCGCGTCGGCGCGGTGAACGGCCGGACAGAAGTGCACTGCCCGCGAGTCCACGCGCGCGCCGCAGGCCGGACAGCGTCGTACGGGGACGTCTGCTGCGAAAAAGATCCGCTCGGCTCCGAATGCCACGCGTTCCTCCTCCAAGACGCGGCTCGGATCTCCGACCCGGAACGAGGTGCCGATGACGATCCCTTCATCGCGCAGCCGCTCGACCATTAGGCCGTGGGCACCGATCAGCCCCCACGTCCCCGGCATCCCCGCCGCGGCCGGCGACCGGAGCTCGATCGGGTTCACGACCCAGACGACGACGAGTTCGGCGTCATGCTCACGGCAGTGAGCGATCGCCGCCTCCACGACCACTCTGGACTCCGCCGATGCGTTCATCTCGCAGACGATCCGTCTCTTGCCGACGGTGTGCTGATGTTGGGACACAGTGCTCCTCCCTCGGTTGAAGATGCCGTTCGCCGGAGAAAAGCGGGCCGCAGTCGACGGACGGCATCGTCGTAGCTGACTGCCGGCTTCATGTCGGCAGACGCGGTTTCCGGGCAGAAAGGACCCGTGGTAGCTTCGCCCGCAGGATGGAGTTCCGGATTCTCGGGCCGCTCGAAGCGGATGCTGCGGGGGTACCGCTTGCTCTGGGGCCCGAGAAGCAGCGTGCGCTCCTGGCCATGCTGCTGCTCGACGCCAACCATGCCGTGTCCGTCGCCCACCTCGTCGACGGGCTGTGGGGCGATCGGCCGCCGGCAAACGCCGTGAAGGCCGTCCAGACGTATGTCGCCCGTCTTCGCAAGGCGCTCCCGACGGGGACGCTGCACACACGTCCGCCCGGGTACGTGGTCGAGGTCGAGGCGGAGCAGCTCGATCTCGTCCGCTTCGAGCGCGCGCTCGCGGACGGTCGATCCGCTCTGAGCGAGGGCAGGGCGGGCGACGCATCGGCGACGCTGCGGGAGGCGCTCGGGTTGTGGCGCGGGCCGGCGCTGACGGAGTTCGCCGCCGAGCCGTTCGCGGCAGTGGACGCCCCTCGACTCGAGGAGCTGCGCATGCTGGCGCTGGAGGCGCGCATCGACGCCGACCTTGCGCTCGGACGGCACGCCGACCTGGTCGGTGAGCTCGAGGCGCTGGTCGAGCGTCACCCGCTCCGCGAGAGCTTCATCCGACAGCTGATGCTCGCGCTGTACCGGTCGGGCCGGCAGGTGGAGGCGCTGGCCGTCTACCGAGACGCACGTCGCTACCTCGTCGACGAGCTTGGAATCGAGCCGAGCCGGTCGCTGCACGACCTCGAGAGCGCAATTCTGCGCCAGGACGAGACGCTGGACGCGATCGTGTCGAGCGATCCGTCGCTCGCGTCGCGCGCGGCCCGCGGCTCGCCGTTCGGCGCGTTTGTAGGGCGCGAGCACGAGCTCGACCGTCTGAGCGCCGTACTCGACGAGGCTCTGCATGGGGAGGGGCGTCTCCTTGTGCTTTCGGGCGAGCAGGGCATCGGAAAGACACGCACAGCGACAGAGGTTGCCGAGCGCGCAGAGCGTGCTGGCGCCCGGGTGTGCTGGGGCCGCTGCTATGAGAGAGAGGGTGCGCCGCCGTACTGGCCATGGGTGCAGGTCGTCCGGGCCGTCGCCGCATGGGTCGATCCCGATCTTCTCCGCGCGGAGATCCCTCGCCAAGCGGGGATCGTCGCCGAGCTCGTTCCCGAGCTCGCCGACCGTATGCCGGGGCTACCGGCGCCACGACTCGCGAACGACCCCAAGGAAGCACGCTTTCGCCTCTTCGATGCGACGGCGACGCTCCTGGGACACGCCGCGCGGGACAGAGGGCTCGTCATCGTCCTGGACGACCTCCACGCTGCCGACTCCGGGTCGCTCCTGCTGCTCGAGGTCGTCGCTCGAGGGCTCGCCGACACGCGCTTGCTCGTGATCGGGACGTACCGTGACATCGGGCTCGGCCGCGGGCACCCGCTCGCCGCCACCCTGGGCGAGCTCGCGCGCGAGCAGCTCTTCGAGCGACTCGCCATGCGCGGGCTGAGTGAGGCCGAGGTGGATGAGTTCATCCAGGCCAACACCGGCGATCCCCTTCCCCCGTCGCTCGCCCGCGCGGTGCACGAGAAGGGCGAGGGAAACCCGCTGTTCGTGGCCGAGGTCGTTCGCCTGCTCCTTCAGCAGCAGTCCGGCCCGGGGACTCCACTCGCCACCCCGGACGGAGGCATAGGCGTGCCCGAGAGCGTGCGGGCGTTGATCGGGAGAAGGCTGGATGCGCTCTCGGCCGATTGCAACGAAGCGCTCCGCAGCGCAGCCTTCCTCGGCAGGGAGTTCGACATCAATCAACTGCGCCCGTTGCTCTCGCGCGCTTCGGACGACGCGCTCCTCTCCGAGCTCGACGAGGCAGCCGCGGCGCAGGTGATCGAGCGGCTCCCGGATGCGAGTGGGCGCTTCCGGTTCACGCACGGACTGATCCAGGAGACGCTGACCGAGGAGCTGTCGACGACGCAGCGTGTGCGGATGCATGCGGGCATCGTTCAGGCTCTCGAGTCGCTCTACGGCGACGACGCCGACACGCGAGCGGCCGAGCTCGTGCGCCATGCTGCCGAGGCGGAGACGGTGCTCGGTGCCGAGCGCGTCGTGCGCTACGCGCAGATCGCGGGCGAGGAAGCTCTGGCGGCGTACTCCTACGACGCGGCGATCGACTACTTCGCGCAGGCGCTCGATGCGAAAGGGGCTGTGCTGGACGACGAGGCGGCGCGCCTGCACTTCGGGCTCGCCCGCAGCGAGTTCGCCGCACGGGAGCGATACAGCTTCGGGACCGCGCTCGAGCACATGCGCATCGCGTACACGCACTTCGTCGCCGCCGGTGACGAGCGCTCGGCAATCGAGGTCGCCGCATATCCCGTCCCGTATGTCTACGGGTCGCCGGAAGCGGCTGATCTGGCCGCGTGGGCTCTAGAGCTCGTTCCCTCGGACTCGCGCGAAGAAGGACGTCTGCTCGCGACGCTCGGCTGGTTCTCGGGGATGATCGACTACGCGCGCGCCGCGGAAGCGTTCGGACGTGCGCACGCGATCGCAGCAAGGCTCGGCGACCGTGAGCTCGAGCGCACGCTGCTGGTGCGAGAGGCGCACGTGGACTTCTGGCACCACCGGTTCCAGCAGTGCCTGGAGAAGGCCATGCGCTCGATCGCGCTCGCTCGAGAGGCAGGCGACGAGCACACCGAGTTGGCTGCCCTGAACGAGGCCAGCCGAATGTGCACGGCACTCGGCGACCGTCACTCTGCCTCCGCGCACATGACGCGGATGCTCGAGCTCGCCGAGCGGTTCAGGGAGCAGTACTGGCTCGTGACCGCGCGCGTCAACGCGCAGTGGCTCGCCGTTCTCGCCGGAGACTGGGAGGAAGCGCGGAGACTGAGCGACGAGGCACTCGCTCTCCAGCAGCGCGATGCCCGCACCCTCGGGCTACGGGCCCTGGCGGAAGCCACGGTCGGAAACCGCAACCAGGCGAGCGACTATCTCGAGCAAGTGCTCCAGGCCCGCGGCCTCTCAGCTCCCGGTTTCCCGTACGAGGACGCTTGCGCCGCAGGCTTCGTCCCGCTCGTCGAAGGCATCACCGGCGAGGGCGGCAGGCGTCACCACGCTGAGGAGGCGGCGCGGGCGGTCGACGCGTGCGAGCACGCGGTTCCCTATCTCACGCTGTACGTCATGGTCGGACGCGGTCTCGAGGCAGTACGCCGCCATGAGGCCGGACTCGCGCGCGACGCGCACGACTCGCTCCTACCGCTGTCGGGTCTCTACCCGGTGCTCCTCGGAGTGTCCGTCGATCGTCTGCTCGGCTCGCTGGCCGTGGCTGCGGGTGACCTGCGAGAGGCGGTCGAGCACTTCGAGCGAGGGCTCGCGGGCTGCCAGAGAGCCGGGTATCGCCCCGAGTACGCGTGGACGGCGTCGCAGGCAGCGGCTGCACTCGTCGAGTTGGGCGGTGCGAGCGAGCGGTCGCGGGCCGTCGAGCTGCGGGCCGAGGCGAGCGCGGTCGCCCAGGAGCTGCTCATGGCGCCGCTCCTCGTCGCAGGCACCTCGTGACGGCCCAACGAGCTGCCGACGACCGGCGCAACTGGCCTCAGTAGGAGCGCGGCATGCCGAGCACGTGCTGGCCGACGTAGGCGAGGATGAGATTGTTCGAGACCGGGGCCACCTTGTAGAGGCGGGTCTCGCGGAACTTCCGCTCGATGTCGTACTCCGCCGCAAAGCCGAAGCCGCCGTGAGTGTCGAGACATGCGTTCGCCGCCGCCCACGACGCCTCGGCGGCGAGCAGCTTCGCCATGTTCGCCTCCGCCCCGCACGGCAGACCCTGTTCGTACAGCCAGGCCGCCTTGTAACGCATGAGATCCGCGGCCTCGAGCTGCGCGTGCGCTTGTGCGATCGGGAACTGCACGCCCTGATTCGCCCCGATCGGCCTCCCGAAGACGACGCGCTCCGAGGCGTACGCGGCGGCCTTCTCGACGAACCAGCGTCCGTCCCCGATGCACTCCGCCGCGATCAGAACACGCTCAGCGTTCATCCCGTCGAGGATGTACCGGAACCCTTTTCCCTCCTCGCCGACGAGGTCGTCCGCCGACACTGCGACGCCGTCGAAGAAGATCTCCGTGGACGAGTGGTTCATCAGCGTTCGGATCGGGCGGATGGTCATCGTGCCGGCGGCCTTCGCCGCCTTCATGTCGACGAGGAAGGTCGAGAGCCCTTCCGTCTTCTTCGAGACCTGGTCGGCGGGCGTCGTCCGCGCGAGCAGGAGCATCAGGTCGGAATGCTCTGCGCGCGAGGTCCAGATCTTCTGGCCGTGCACGACCCAACCGCCGTCCGTCCACCGCGCGGTCGTGGAGATCGCGGTTGTGTCGGAGCCGGCCGCGGGCTCGGTGACGCCGAACGCCTGCAGACGCAGCTCACCGGACGCGATCCGCGGCAGGTATCGCGCCTTCTGCTCGGAGGAGCCGTGCCTGAGAATCGTCCCCATCGTGTACATCTGGGCGTGGCAGGCGCCCGCGTTGCACCCCGAGGCGTTGATCTCCTCGAGGATCACGCTCGCAGCCGTGAGCGAGAGGCCCGCGCCTCCGTGCTCCTCGGGAATCAGCGCCGCTAGCCACCCGTTCTCGGTAAGCGCGGTGACGAACTCCTCGGGGTAGCGATCCGGCTCCAGAGCGCGCCAGTACTCACCGGGAAACTGCGCACAGAGCTCTCTGACCGCCGTGCGGATCTCGATCAGCTCGTCCGGGACAAAGAAGTCCATGCGTCAGTCAGCCGGAAT
>DASTEM010000265.1:0-2248 GCA_035709545.1 Gaiellaceae bacterium
GTTACCTGGGCCGCCGCCTCTTCGACGCATCGTCTTGGGCAACGCGTGGTACGCACGATGCGCGAACGAGTCGCCATCGACGACGAGCAGAGGCCTCACGCGAGCGAGCGCTCGAGGTCGGTGATCGCCGCCTGCAGGCGATCGGTCGCAATCTGAGCGGCATCTGCGGGAGACAGGCCCGCGAGGTCGCCCACCTCGATGGGTCGTCCGTAGGCCACACGGAGCGGCCCGAGACGAGCAAGACGATTCGTCCCCACGATCCCCGCCGGCACGAGTGGCACTTCTGCTTCGAGAGCAATACGCGCAGCGCCCGTGTGCCACCGCGCCTCATGCTTCTTGCGCAGGCCTTTCCGTCTCCTCGTGCCCTCCGGGAACATCACGACGACATGGCCAGCACGCGCGAGCGCGACGGCCTTGTCCATCGCCTCCTCGTCCCGCTCGCCGCGGCGCACCTTGAAGCCGCCTCCTGCCGTGATCACCGCGCTGAGCGGGAACCAGAAGAGCTCGGCCTTTGCCATGAAGCGGAAGTAGCGCCGTGGGAAGAAGTCGAGAGCAAGGGGCCACGGATCGAAGTTCGACCAGTGGTTCGCAGCAATCACGTACCCGCCGTCGCTCGGGACGTTCGCAACACCGGTCGTCCTGTGACGAAAGACCGTCTTCAAGATCGGCCAGCTGAGACCCGCAGCGAGGTAGTAGAACCAGCTCGGGCGATGCGTTCCAGCCATGCACAGCAGTATCGCGGGATTGCGACGTTCGAAACCGACGCTAAGGTGTTCCGCCGATGCCCAAGCGTCTCGTCATCGTCGAGTCTCCGGCAAAGGCCAGGACCATCGCCGGATTCCTAGGCGGCGAATTCGCCGTCGAGTCCAGCGTAGGCCACATACGCGATCTGCCGGATCGCGCCTCCGACGTCCCCGAGGCTCAGCGCAAGCGGTTCGGCGCGCTCGGGGTCGACGTCTCCCAAGGATTCGAGCCGTACTACGTCGTCGACCCCGGCAAGAAGAAAGTCGTTGCCGAGCTGCGAAAGCTTCTCGCCCAGTCGGACGAGCTCCTGCTCGCAACGGACGAAGATCGGGAGGGCGAAGCGATCGCATGGCACCTCGCGGAAGTGCTCAAGCCCAAGGTCCCGGTTCGACGCATGGTCTTTCATGAGATCACCAAGGACGCGATCGCCCGGGCGCTCGAGGAGACGAGAACGATCGACAAGCGTTTGGTCGATGCGCAAGAGACGCGCCGCATCCTCGACCGGCTCTACGGCTACGAAGTGTCGCCCGTCCTCTGGAAGAAGGTCACTCGCGGTCTGTCGGCCGGCCGCGTGCAGTCGGTCGCAACACGGCTCGTCGTCGAGCGGGAACGAGAGCGCATGGCGTTCACGTCGGCGGAGTACTGGGACCTGCTGGCTACGTTCGACCCCGGAGCGTTCGACGCTCGGCTCGTCGCGCTCGACGGCGCACGCGTTGCACAAGGGCGCGACTTCGAGTCGTCGGGAGAGCTTCGCGACGGCGGGTTCGTACGGCTCGACGAGGAGGGCGCGAGATCGCTCGTCGCCCGCCTCGAGAGTGCGACGTACGCGGTTCGCTCGGTAGAAGAGCGGCCGTACCGTCGTAAGCCGGCTGCGCCCTTCAGGACCGCGACTCTCCAGCAGGAGGCAAGCCGGAAGCTTCGCTTCTCCGCGCAGACGACGATGCGTGTCGCCCAACGGCTCTACGAGTCCGGATACATCACGTACATGCGCACCGACTCGACCACGCTGTCCGAGTCCGCACTCGAGGCTGCGCGGACGCAGGTTCGCGCCCTCTTCGGCGCCGAGTTCGTCCCCGAGAAGCCGCGCCGGTACGGGCGCACGGTCGCGAATGCTCAGGAAGCGCACGAGGCGGTTCGGCCTGCAGGCGACGAGTTCCGCACGCCGAAAGAGGTCCAGGGAGAGCTCGGACGCGACGAGCACGCGCTCTACGACCTCATCTGGAAGAGGACGCTCGCGTCACAGATGGAGGACGCCCGCGGCCAGACCGTGTCGCTGCGAATCGCGGCGACGAGCTCAGCGGGCGAGGACGCGGAGTTCGGGGCTTCGGGAACCGTGATCACGTTCCGCGGCTTCCTCGCGGCGTACGAGCCGGGCCGCGACGAGCCCGCCGACGACGAGGAGCGCGTCCTTCCGCACCTCGCGGTCGGTCAAGGCGTCTCGATCGTCCACCTCGAGCCCGAAGGACACGCCACGGTTCCGCCCGCGCGCTACACCGAGCCCACG
>DASTEM010000266.1:0-3864 GCA_035709545.1 Gaiellaceae bacterium
AGAGGGCGAGGAGGTGCTCAGGATTTACGTGGCGGGGGACCCGATAGACTCCGCCGGCGTCGACTCGCTACACGCTGCGCTTCCGGATCACGGACTCCAGGGCGTTCGGCTCGACATCGTGCAGAGTGACATTTCCGCCGAGGATCTCCATCGTTTCCAGGGGGACGTCCAGCGCGATATCCTGCGTGCGACGTCGGACATCCTCGCGGCACGCGACTCGGTCGCCCAGTCGAGACGCCGACAGGACAGCCTGCAGCTGTCGACGGCGGCGCGCGAGCTCGTCAGCGCATTCCCTGAAATTGACGGGGTGACGTACGCGCCGCGACTCGAGCTCCTCTCACCCGACTCCGTGCCTTCGCCGCCAGCGTTTTTCATTCGCTTCACTCGAGAAACCCGCCGCACGTCCCGGCAGGACATTCTCGCGCGCTCGGTGGCACTGCTGCGTAAACGCCTGGGCGTTGACACTCTTTCGGTCCTCGAAAGATGAGCTCAGGATCCGTCGAGCGTCGCGCAGACCACTAATTCCAGCTGAGCGGAGGTGCCGGACTCCGACATAGTTCACGGGCTCGACTGGTCATGTGTTTCCCGGCTCGTTAGGTCGGCTGAAACATACGTCGCAAGCAATTTGTGATCGGGCGCACTCTCCGGTATTGCGTTTGCGCACACCGGCCCCCTTGACGCTGTTGCTGAACCCGAATCAAGGAGGGCAGGTCTATGAGGAGCTGGAAAACTTCCACTCTCGTGGCATGTGCGCTCGCCGTGACGGCGACCGCAATGGCATGCCGGGACGGTGTCGTCGGTCCGGCATCGTCGAGTCCGGGAGGTCCCAGGTTGCACGTCGGAACGGGACCCGCGGGCTTTCGCTTGACTGGCGGCGGTCGTGTGGATGAGCGAGACCACACCGGCTACGCCAAGCACACCCCCGAATCTCGCGACTTCGCGACCTTCGGGTTCCAGGCCCGACCCACCGGTCCCAACACGACCGAGGGAAGCGGCAACATCACGTGGGTCGAGCACGACCCCGGCGCGCCCGGCGGCGGATTCACCTTCCACGGTCGCGTGACACGGTTCGAGGGCACCGACACCGGCTGCGGCAAGTTCAGCGGTACCGGCGACGCACGGCGGCGCGATGGCATGACCTTCGACGATGTCTGGTTCGAGGTCGAGCACGCGTGCGACGTCGACGAGCCGGGCGTCGGGGCCGATCACATCATGATCATGCTCCCCGGCTATTCGCGACACGGATTGCTGTCGGGCGGGAACATCCAGAGGCACAAGCTATGACCGCCGGATTCTTCTTACCTAACAGCTCCCCCAGACTCGCACGAGGAGAACGACACATGAACTCGATCAGGCTTCACGTGCGGCGTGCCCTGCCGGCTCTGGCGGTCACGTTGCTCAGCGGGCTCACGCTTTTGCCCGAGGCCGCGCAGGCGCAGTGGAGCGTCGGCGGCAGTGGATACGGCAGCTCCGTCAGCGTGCTTGGCACGACGACGCAGTCCCCTGTCGCGTCGCTCCCGAGTGACGGCGGCTATGCGGTTGGAGAGGCTCGGACGTTCGGCGTACCCAGTACCGTCGCCGCGGAGTGGCTGACGGCCGTGACCACGGGAAGCGTCTCGCCGGGAGACTCGCCCAGCTCCCAGACGGTTTCGGAAGTGGAGAACGTCAACATCCTCGACGGGCTCGTGACGGCCGACGCGGTCACTGCGGTCGCGAGCAGCTACGTCGGGAGTGCCGGAGCAGCGAGCAATGCCACCGGCTCGGGGTTCGTCAACCTCGTCGTCAACGGCGTTGCGTACACGACTGAAGTCGCGCCGAACACGCGCGTCGACATCCCGCTGGTGGGATCGGTGGTGCTGAACGAGCAGATCCCGAGCGGTGATGGGACGAGCTCGAGCGGCATCCAGGTGAACATGATTCACGTCCGCCTGTTGAACGGCGGAGAGATCGTCCTCGGCTCTGCCTCGAGCAGCGTCGCGCGCTAGCGACGAGTGACTCGGGCCGAGCCCGGGTAAGAAAACGTCGCTGGGTGAGGAAGGTTGTGGTGGGACGGCCCCGACTGGTCGTCCCCTGCACCCTTCCTCACCCAGCGGCAGAGATCGGAGCCGGTACTCTCCGAGAGTGCTACCCCTCGCCCAGGTCGACCAGCAGAGACTCCTCGTCGTGGCCCCGCGTGAAGTTGAGCTACTCGCCCGAGGCTCGAAGGGGAAGCCGGATCGCGAACGACGATCCTACGCCAACCTCGCTCTCGAGGTCGAGCACGCCACCCATCTGAGCGACGAGCGCGTGCGAGATCGCCAGGCCAAGCCCAACGCCTGGGAGCGATGCCGTCCCGGCACTGCGGTAATATGGCTCGAAGATCGCCGCTCGCTCGGCAGCCGCGATACCCGGCCCGGTGTCGGTGACGACGATCTCGCCCCACGAGGCTCCCTCGACGGTGCAGAGCCGGGTCGCGACGGTGATCGTGCCATCTTCCGGCGTGAACTTCACGGCATTGCCGACAAGGTTCACCAACACCTGTCGGACACGGGCATGGTTGCCCACCACGACGAGGTCGGCGCCAGCGTCGAGCTGAAGTGTCTGACGCTTGGCGAGGGCGGCGGGTGCGAGGATGTCCACCGCTTCGCGAGCCACGAGCATGGAGTGCATGGGCTCGAGCGGCACGGGCATGACGCCAGCCGTTAGGCGCGCCATGTCCATGACGCTGTCGAGCAAGGACAGCAAGTGCTGGCCGCTCATGCGCACGCGTCCGAGCGCGTGACGCTGGCGGTCGGTGACGCTCCCGTAGATGCCGTCCTCGAGGTTCGAGCAGTACGAATCGATCGCGCCGAGCGGACTGCGGATGTCGTGTGCCAGCGTCGCCAATGCCCGGTCCTTGGCATTGGTGGCACCTTCACTGGCTGACAGGCGGCCTTCCATCTCCAGGCGCACCTCACCACCGAGCCGTGCTCCCTCGAGCGCCACCGCCGCCTGGTCGGCAAGTGCGGAGAGGAGCCACTCATCGGCGTCCGTCGCGCGCTGGGGCAAGGCGACGGCCAGCAGGCCAGTTACGGCGCCGCCCACGACGAGCGGAACCGCGAGGAGCCGATCGTCAGGCACCTCGAAGAGGCCCTGCAACCGCCCGAACACTTCCTCAGTGAGGGGCGCACTGAACCGCGAGGCGCGCTCCGCGGTGATTCCATGTGAGGCGCGGACCTGCATCTCACCGCCCCTGTCAGCCAGCATGAGGACGGCGGCAGGCGCCTCGAGCAGTGCCGCGCCCTGCTGGACCGTCACGCGCGCCACCTGGTCGAGCGACGTCGCGTACGTCAGCGCGCGACCGAGCTCCGTCAGGCGGCGGAGGTGCAACGTCTCGGTGATTCCCTCGAACGCCAGCGACTCCGCGTTGGTCACAGAACGCGCAGCCCTGTCGAGCTGATCTCCACCTCACGCACGCGCGCATCGTGACCGCTGCCGCGCGTCTTCAGAATCCGCAGTGACCGCCGGGTACGCTCCTCCCCTTCGACGGTGAGCAGCAGGACGTTGTCCGACAGATAGCTCACCGCGTTTTGCACCCCGTTGCCGGCGATGGTATTGCCGGTCGTTTCGAAGTTCAGGACGCTGGTGATGCCACTGACGGCGAAATGCTGCACGAGTGCGTAGAGGTAGTCATGCAGCCGCTGCGGATCAGTCGCGGCGCTCGCGAGATCTCCCAGGGCATCGATCACGAGGCGACGCACACGCCGCTGCTGAATGCGCCGGAACATGTCCACGATGATGCTGTCGATCTGGAGCTCCACCGGAGAGGCGTACACCAGGTCGAGGCCCTGCGCCTGCGCCTCCTCGAGGTCGACGCCGAGATTCCGGATCGTCCGCATGAGCTGC
>DASTEM010000267.1:0-3002 GCA_035709545.1 Gaiellaceae bacterium
CGCTGAGCCTCTACAGCCTCGGGCTCTGGGGCGGTCTCGCGCTCGGCCCGCTCCTCGGCGAGCTCGTGCTCGGCTCGAATCGGTTTGACGCAGTCTGGATCCTCGCAGCCTCGTTCTGCCTCGTGGCCGGAGCGATCGGGCTCGCGCTCCCGGAGACCGTACCCGTCCGGCCGATCGGGGAGGCGCCCCCGTCGGCGCGCCTTGTCCATCCCGCCGCCGTCGGCCCAGGGATTGTCCTCGCCCTCACCGTGCTCGGGTTCGCGGGGCTCGGCACGTTCGCCGCCCTCTACGCGCGCGAGCTCGGGATGAGCGGAGCCGGTGGCGTCTTCCTCGCTTTCTCGGCGGTGGTCGTCACGACGCGAATCGTCGCCCGGCAGGCACCTGACCGGCTCGGACCGAAGCGCGCCTCCAGCGTCGCGCTCGTCCTTATCTCCGCTGGCCTGCTGACCATCGGACTGTGGAACGTTCCGGCCGGCCTTTACGCCGGCACGGTCGTCCTCGCGTTCGGGCACGCCTTCGCGTTTCCGGCGCTGATGACCCTCGCCGTCAACGGCGCCCCGGCGAGCGAGCGGAGCTCCGTCGTCGGAACGTTCACGGCATTCACCGAGCTCGGGTTTGTGGCTGGAGCGCTCAGCCTCGGAGCAATCGCATCGGCCGTCGGCTACGACGGGGTCTTCATCGTGTGCGCGATCGGCCCGCTTCTCGGGGTGCTCGTTCTTGCGCGGATGGCCGTGCCGCGCAGGATCCCCGCTCTCGAAGCGGCGTAGGATCGCTCGCCATGGAGCGGCGTGAGCTCGGCGCGAGCAGCATCTCGGTCTCTCGGATCATCCTCGGCTGCGGGAACTTCGGGGGCGTCGGCTCCTCGCCGGCGTTCTTCGGCCAAGGGATCTCCCGAGAAGAGGCGTTCCGGATCATGGACGCAGCATGGGAGCTCGGGTTCACCACCTTCGACACGGCCGACGCGTACGGCGGCGGGCGCAGCGAGACCTGGATCGGCGAGTGGCTCGCAACGAAGGGCTCTGACGTGCGCGATGCGATCACGATCGAGACGAAGACGTTCAACCCGATCGACGTCGGCGAGGATCACGGGCTCTCGCGTCCGCGCATCCGCCGTCAGCTCGAGGCCAGCCTGCGCCGGCTCGGCGTCGAGCGCATCGCCCTGTACATGGCGCACGACTTCGATCCGGGCACGCCGCACGAGGAGACGCTCTCCACGTTCGGCGAGCTCGTCCGTGCGGGCAAGGTCGGCGCGGTCGGTGCGTCGAACTTCACCGCGGAGCAGCTCGCCGAAGCCGTCGAGATCTCGGAGCTCGAAGGCCTCACCCGCTATGAGTGGGTACAGAACTCGTTTTCACTGCTCGACCAGGGGGACGCCGAGAGTGTCTTCGCCGTGTGCCACGAGCACGGCCTCGGGTACGAGGCCTTCGGGCCGTTGGCCGGAGGCTGGCTGACCGGGAAGTACCGCCGCGGCCAGCCGTTCCCTGAGGGATCGCGCATGACGCAGCGGCCGGAGTCGTACCTCGGGTACGCGACAGACGCGGTCTTCGACGCCCTCGAGTCTCTTGAGCGCGAGGCCCTGGGCCGCGGCGTGTCGATGGCGGGGCTCGCGATCGCGTGGCTCCTACGCGTCCCCGAGATCACAGCGGTCGTCGTCGGCCCCACGCGCGTCGAGTATCTCGAGCCAGTACGGGAAGCGCTCTCGCTCGAGCTCACTTCCGCGGAGCTGGAGCATCTGAGAGGCTTGTTCGCGTGAGCGTCCTCGTCCTCTCGGAGCACGACGTCCGACGCCTCCTCGACATGGAGTCCTGCGTCGAGGCGATGACCGAGGTGCTCACGTCGCTGGCGCGAGGCGAGCTGTACCAGCCGCTCCGTTCGATTGCCCGCCCCCCTGGGGCCGAGAACCTGCTCGGGCTCATGCCCAGCTACCGCGGCGGCGCGAAGCCTTCGTTCGGGTTGAAGGAGATCGTGGTCGTGCCTTCGAACCCCTCGCGCGGTCTCGACACGCACATGGGAGGCGTCCTCCTGCACGACGGGGAGACGGGTGAGCTCGTTGCACTGCTGAACGCGTCGCCGGTGACCGAGATCCGCACGGCCGCGGTCTCCGGAGTGGCGACACGGGCCCTCGCGCGGCCAGACGCGCAGAGGGTTGCGATTCTCGGCGCGGGCGCGCAGGCGCGAGGTCACGTCCACGCGATGCGCGCCGTGCTCGACGACCCGGAGATCCGGATCTGGGCGCGCAACCCCGAGGCGGCCGAGCGGCTCGCGGGCGAGACCGGCGCCATCGTCTCGCCCTCGGTCGATGCCGCTCTCTTCGGCGCCGAGGTCGTGTGCACGACCACAGCCGCAAGGGAGCCGATCGTCGAGAAGCGCTGGCTCGCTCCGGGCGCGCACATCAACGCCGTCGGCTCGTGCTTCCCGACCGCCCGAGAGCTCGATACGGAAACCGTCGCTCACGCCTCGTTCTTCACCGATCGCCGCGAGTCGTGCCTGAACGAGGCCGGCGACTACGTCCTCGCCGCCGCGGAGGGCGCCGTCGGCCCGGAGCACATCAGGGCCGAGCTCGGAGAGGTTCTCGCCGGGATGCATCCCGGCCGCGAGCACGAAGACGAGCTGACCGTGTTCGAGTCGCTCGGGATCGCTGTCGAGGATCTCGCCTCCGCGGAGCTCGTCGTACGCCGCGCGCACGAGCAGGGAGTCGGGTCCGAGGTCGACTTCTGATCCCGCTCGCGGAGATCGAGCGCGCGCGCGAGCGCATCGCCGGTACGGTCATCCGGACGCCGCTCGTCCGACTGCATGCGGACGCGCCGGCCGAGATCTGGCTCAAACTCGAGAACCTGCAGCCGATCGGCTCGTTCAAGCTGCGTGGCGCCGCGAACGCGATTCTCAGCGCACCACGCGAGGCGCTTGCGGACGGAGTAGTCACCACGAGCACGGGCAACATGGCTCAGGGCGTCGCGTGGATGGCGCGCGAGCTCGGCGTGCCTGCAACGATCGTCGTCCCC
>DASTEM010000268.1:0-4117 GCA_035709545.1 Gaiellaceae bacterium
AGAGACAGGCGCTGCCAGCGGCCGAGCGCCTCTTTTTCTTCAGCGGACAGCGGCTCCCCGCGCCGTTGCTTGCGAACGGCTCCCCCAGCGCGAAGACCGAGGTAGATGTCGTCGAAGAGCTCTGGCGCCTCTTCCGCCACGTTTCGAGTGTATAGCCTGCCCCGGCGGTGACCGCGCGCGTCCTCCACGTCTCGGACCTGCACATCGGCCGGCGCGACGCGCTCGAGCCCGTCGCCGCGCTGAAGGAACTCGTATCGCAGCTTCGACCCGATCTCGTGCTCGCGACCGGCGACCTGGCACACCGCGGCCGCCGCCACCAGCTCGCGCACGCTCGTGAGATCCTCGAGGACGTCGGCGCCGAGTACCTGGCCGTTCCTGGAAACCACGACATCCCGTACACCTTCCCGGCGCGCTTCACACGGACGTTTGCCGAGTGGGAACGAGTCTTCGGGCCGGTGGAGCCGGTCTTCGACTCCGACGAGCTCATGGTCGTCGGGATGAGCTCCGTGCGCCCGTGGCGCCAGCAAGGTGGCGCTGTCAAGGACACCGCGCTGCAGCGGGCGACCGCACGTCTTCGGGAGACGCCACCTTCCGCGCTGCGGATCGTCGCTCTCCACCACCACCTGGCCGCGCCCCCGTGGCGCGCCGCGAGAAAGCGACCGTTGAAGCAGCGAGGCCGTGTCCTCGCGGCGCTCGCCGGAGCCGGCGCAGAGCTCGTGGTCGGCGGCCATGTCCACCAGGCGTCAATCGCGGAGCTTCGTGAGTTCCGGGCCGCCGAGGGCGGGCGAGCGGGCTCGCTCGTGCTCGCGACTGCGCCCGGGCTCGGCCGCCCTCGACCGCATCGGTCGGGCGAGGCGCAAGGGCTCAACGTCTACGAGACGGACGGCCGCGTTCTCACGGTCGTCACGCTCGCCTGGGACGGCGGCTCGTTCGCAGAGATCGGACGTCGTGCATTCCCCCGGCGCTAGATGCCTGAGCGGAAATTCACACGAGCCAATTTCCGCTCAGGCATCTAGAGTCCGCTTCGCCGTGGAACCCGCTCTTACGGAGCTGAAGGACCGTCTCGCGAAGCTGACCGACCTGCGCCGTGCCGAGAGCGTCCTCGTCTGGGATATGACCGTGTTCATGCCTCCCGGCGGAGGCTCCACGCGCGCAGCGCAGCTCGCGACGCTGCACGAGATCATCCACGACCATGAGATCGACGAGCGGCTCGGAGAGCTCCTCGACCAGCTCGAGCCGTACGCCGCCTCGCTCCCGACCGATTCGGACGACGCCTGCCTGATCCGCGTCGCTCACCGCGACTGGAGCAAGGCACGCCGCGTGCCGACCGAGCTGGCTGCGGAGATCGCCCTCGTCGGCGCCCAGTCATACGAGGCATGGGTGAAGGCCCGAGAGGGCTCCGACTTCACGGCGTTCCGCCCGTGGTTGGAGCGTACGGTCGATCTTCGGCAGCGCTACGTCGAGTGCTTCGCGCCGTACGACGAACCCTACGACGTCCTGCTCGACGACTTCGAGCCCGGGATGAGGACGGATGAAGTACGCGCAGTCTTTGCCGTCCTCGAGCCTGAGCTCCGCTCACTCGTTGCTGCGCATGTAACCGACGAGGAGGACGACTTCATGCGCGGGCCGTTCCCGATCGAGGGCCAGACCGCCCTCTCCCGCGAGCTCATCGAGCGGTTCGGCGCGACCTGGGATCAATTCCGACTTGACACGACGGTGCACCCGTTCGAGACGACTTTCGGCCTCGGGGACATTCGCCTGACGACACGGTATTCGGAGGACGACCTCCTCTCGCTCTTCACGGCGATGCACGAGTGCGGGCACGGTCTGTACGAGTGGGGCGTGAGCCCCTCCCTCGAGCGGACGCCGCTCTGCTCCGGCTGCTCGGCTGCGCTCCACGAGTCGCAGAGCCGGCTCTGGGAGAACGTCATCGGTCGGTCGCTTCCGTTCTGGCGCTGGTTCTACCCTCGCGTCCAAGAGACGTTCCCCGATCAGCTCGGCGCGGTCTCGCTCGAGCGCTTCCACGGCGCGGTCAACCGCACGCGCCGCTCGCTCATCCGGGTCGACGCCGACGAGACGGGCTACGGGCTGCACATCATCCTGCGCTTCGAGCTCGAGCAGGAGCTCATCTCGGGCAGGCTCGCCGTCGTGGACCTCCCCGACGCCTGGAACGCGCGCTTCGAGGAGCTCGTGGGACTCGCGGTGCCGAACGACGCGCTCGGCGTTCTCCAGGACGCGCATTGGTCGGGCGGCGGATTCGGGTACTTCCCGACGTACCTGCTCGGCACCGTCCTATCCGTCCAGATCTGGGAGAAGGCGCGCGCAGCGATCCCGGACATCGACGCGCACATCGAGCGCGGCGACTTCCACGAGCTGCACATGTGGCTGCGCGACAGCATCTACGCGCTCGGCCGCAAGCTCACTCCGGCACAGACCATCGAGCAGGTCGTCGGCGGCCCGATCGACCCGCATCCCTATCTCCGCTACCTGCGTGCGAAGCTCGAGGCGCCGGCCGTCGTCTGACGAGTACGGGTGGAGCGCGTCGACACGATCGTCGTCGGAGGGGGCCAGGCGGGCCTGGCTACGAGCTACTTTCTTACGCGACACAACCGGGAGCACGTCGTCCTCGAGCGCGGACGGGTGGGCGAGACCTGGCGCTCCCAGCGCTGGGACGGGTTCTTTCTGAACACGCCGAACTCGGCGCAACGACTGCCCGGTTACGAGTACTCGGGCGACGAGCCCGATGCGTTCCTGCCCCTCGCCGGAGTCATCGAGTACTTGGAGGGGTACGCGCGCTCGTTCGGAGCACCGATCCGGGAGCGCTCGAACGTCACGTCGCTGCGACGCGCGGGCGGCCGGTATGCGGTCGAGACCGACGAGGGGACGATCGAGGCCGACAACGTCGTCGTCACGACGGGTGCGTTCCAGCAGCCGAGGCCGCGCGTGCCGGGCGTGGAGGCGGCCCCGGTCGGGCTTCAGCTCACGACGAGCGAATACCGGAGACCGGAGCAGCTTCCCGCTGGAGCCGTGCTCGTCGTCGGGGGCGGCCAGTCGGGCTGCCAGATCACCGACGAGCTGCTTCGCGCCGGGCGAGACGTGTGCCTCGCGGTCGGGCGCTGCCCGTGGTTCCCGCGGCGCTATCGGGGACGCGACCTGGTCGACTGGGCGATGGATATCGGGCTCCTCGACCAAACAGTCGACTCGCTCCCGTCACCAGAGGCACGCCTTGCCTGCAATCCACCGATATCGGGAAACAACGGCGGTCACGACTGTCATCCGCGCTGGCTCGCCGGACGCGGTGCACTCGTCGTCGGGCGCCTCGAGCACGTCGCCGGGACGAAGGTACGTTTCGCCGCCGGCGTCGAGGAGACCCTGGCCGCCGGAGACCAGTTCGCAGCCGAGAGGATGTCCGACATCGACCGGTACATCGACGAGCGCGGCATCGACGCACCTGCCGCCGAGCCCCGCGAGGGAGGCCCGTCACCCGTTGTGGACACGCCCGAGCTCGATCTCCGCGAGGCCGGCATCGAGAGCATCCTGTGGGCAACGGGCTTCCGTCCCGACTACTCGTGGATCGACCTCGAGGTCTCGGACGAGCACGGATGGCCGACCCAGCGTCGCGGCGTGAGCCCATACGACGGCCTCTACTTCGTCGGCGTCAACTGGCTGCACAAGCGCAAGTCGGCGCTCTTCTGCGGCGTCGGCGAGGACGCCGAGCACGTCGTATCGCACCTTGTCGCGAGACGCTCTTAGGCAGCGCGCCCGAAGCGCTTCTCGGCCCGGGCCCGTGCGCGAGCCGCCTCGGCCTCGCGATCGCGCGGCGGCGCGGCGGTCACGAGCCCGGCGAGCAACCTGCTCGTAAGGGCCGCGACGTCTTCGACAGCACGCTCGAAGATCGCCTCGTTCGCCTTGGACGGCTTCTGCGACCCGCTCACCTTGCGCACGTACTGGAGCGCCGCGGCGCGCACTTCCTCGTCGGTCGCAGGCGGCTCGAAGTTGTGGAGCGTTTTGATGTTTCGGCACATGCCGCCAGACTAGCGCCGCAAGATGCGCCAGCCGCCCTCCGTGGCCAGCGCCAAGCGCCAGCTCTCGGTGTCCAGGCTCTTCCCGGGCCCCA
>DASTEM010000269.1:0-2331 GCA_035709545.1 Gaiellaceae bacterium
CGAGGGTTCCGGCGCGGCCTTGAGCCACCGTGCGCGCCGTCACCCTCCCGCCGGCCACGAAGAACGCGCGCCTGAAGCCCGGCTGACGCGCGGGAGCGAGCACACACACCCTCGCGCTGCGCAACCGATCGAGCTCGGCGACCCGCGCGACGACATCCTCCAGCGCTGCGAGGCGATCGCGGACACGCGCGGCGTCTTCGAAACGCAGGTCTCGCGCGAGCCGGCGCAGCTTGGCGCGATGCGGAGGGAGCACCGTTGCCAGGTCCCCGCCGTCGAAACCGTCGAGCGCGTGTGCGGCGAGCTGGGCCTTGCGCTTGCTCGCGATCGGGCCGAGCGGCCCGGGCTCCGCGTTGACGACCCACTTCTCCCCGCGTCGCGCGAGGTAGACGTAGCGATCGGGTCGCCCCGCTCGCGCATTCGCGGGCGGGCGAAGCTCGCGAATGAGCCGAAGCTCCTCGAGCGCAGCCTCGAGCTCCGACCCGAGCGGTCGCCACTCGACGCGCCCGAGCGCCCCGAGCGCGGCCTCGACGGCGGGCCGCTGCCGATCGCCCGAGAAGTACGACCGGAGCCGCGCACGAAGGTCGCGCGCCTTTCCGACGTAGAGCACGGTTTCGTTGCGATCGCGGAAGAGGTACACGCCTGGATTCGCTGGCGCCCCCGCGACGAGCGAGCGCTTCGCGTGAAGTCGACGCGCGCGCGGTGCGGCGAGCTCGACGACGTCGCCGAGCGTCCGGGCGCCGCGCTCCTGCGCGAGGCCGAGGAGCGCAATGAGGATCTCCGCCGTCGCGAGAGCGTCCGGCAACGCGCGATGGCACGGACGCCAGGTCGTCCCGAAGAAGTGCGCGAGCTGCTGGAGCGAGAAGCGCTCGCTTCGCCGATGGAGCAGCCGCCGCGCGAGCCACACCGTGTCGACGACCGCGGCGGCGACTCGCTGTCCGGTGAGCCGTTCGACCGCTCGGTCGAGAAACCCGACGTCGAAGCGAGCGTTGTGCGCGACCAGCGGCGCGTCACCCGCGAACCCGAGGAAGCGACGAACCGCGTGCTCGGTACGCGGCGCGTGCCGGAGCTCGCCGGCCGTGATTCCCGTTAGGGCGGCGATCGTCGACGGGAGCACGATCCCGGGATTGACGAGCGTCTCGAACGTCTCGTCGATGGCCAACGCACGAACGCGGACGGCGCCGATCTCGCACATGCGGTCGCGGCTCGCCGAGAGTCCGGTCGTCTCGAGATCGAAGACGACGAGCTCGGCGTCCTCGATGGCCGTCTCGCCCGCTCGATCACCCGCGAGCCCGACCCGCGCTCCGAGCCAGGCCAGGCGCGCATCGCCGTCGACGACGTCGGCGAGCAGGCTCCGCGCAAGCGCCGCTGGGGCGTGTTCGAGGGCAAACAGGACGCGAGCCGCTTCCTCCGCGGTGACCGCTCCTCTGCGCGCCTGTACGAGCTCGACGAGCCGGTCGGCCGCATCGAACGAGAGTTGCATCGCGAACTAGCGTATACGAACATATGTTCGCCTACAACCTGCCGAGTTGCCCGCTCCTGCCTGGCCGGCACCAAAAGGAAAGGGCCGCACGAGGCGGCCCTTTCGCAAGGCTGGTCTCGAGGGTTGAGCTAGCCGCCCTTGACCGCAGCTTTGAGCGAACTCCCCGCAGAGAACTTTGGAACCGTTGTGGCGGCGATCATGACCTTCGCGCCCGTGCGCGGATTGACGCCCATGCGCGCCGCGCGCGCCGAGGTCGAGAACTTGCCAAAGCCTGTAAAGGTGACCGCGTCGCCCTTCTTGAGCGCGGACGTGATGGTGTCGAGCACGGCGTCGACCGCGACGCCGGCATCACGCTTGGACATGCCGGCCCGATCGGCTACGGCGTCCACGAAATCCTGCTTGGTCACTCTCTCCTCCTAACGTTGAATTCTCGCCTAGGAACCGAAGGAGCCTAACACCCCATCGGATTTGGCTCAACCATGCAGTTTTGCGGCGGTTTTGCGCAGTTCCAGGAGTTCGCTCGCACGAAAGAGCGCCCTGAGTCGCACGCCGAGACGCGCGAGGGCGTCGGAGCCGCCCTCTTCCCGGTCGACGACGCAGACGGCGTTGCGAACCACAACCCCTTCACCTCGAAGAGCCGACACCGCCTCGGCCAGAGCACCGCCCGACGTGACGACGTCCTCGAGCAGGCAGACGAGATCACCCTGCTCGAAGGGACCCTCGATCCGTTTGGCCGTGCCGTATTCCTTGGTCTCACCGCGGACGATGATGAAGGGCAGATCGGACGCCATCGCTGCCGAAGCTGCCAACGCGACGGCTCCCAGCGCCGGTCCGGCGAGTCGAACAGCCTC
>DASTEM010000270.1:0-2895 GCA_035709545.1 Gaiellaceae bacterium
CACCGGATGGGCTTCGGATCAGGGTCGGAGCGACCCACCTGCCACTCGGGCTCTTTCTGAAGACCTTCTTCGATCAGGGCTTTCGCCTCGAGCACTTCGAGGAGTCCGAGGCACGCGAATACCCACACATGATTGCGCTGCGCTGCCGTGGCTCAGGCGTCAAACCAGTCGAAGGCTGACCTCCTGCGACACTGGGCGCGTGGCGACCGAAGTCGCGCTGGCCTGGGCTGACCTCCTCGAGGGCGAGGAGGTGGCGTATAGCGGAACCGAGCCCGCACGCAACGCCAGGGTCGAGCCTTTACCCGACGATCTCGACCCTCGCGTCGCCTCCGCATTGCTCGCGACCGGCGTCACGTCGCTCTATCGCCACCAGTCCGAGACTTGGGAAGCTGCGCAGCGCGGCGAGAACGTCATTGTCACCACCGGGACGGCGTCGGGGAAGTCGCTCGCCTTCAACCTCCCCGTGCTCGATGCGATCGCACGCGACCCGAAAACCCGCGCCCTCTACCTCTACCCGACCAAGGCGCTGTCGCAGGACCAGGCGCGCGCACTCGCCGAGCTGCGCCTGAAAGGCCTCAAGCCCGCGATCTACGACGGCGACACTCCAGGTGAGCGACGCTGGCAGATCCGTAAATGGGCGAACGTCGTCCTTACGAACCCGGACATGCTCCACCTCGGCGTCCTTCCCCACCACGACCGCTGGGGAGACGTTCTCGCGAACCTCCGCTACGTCGTCGTGGACGAGGCCCACGTCTACCGCGGCGTCTTCGGCTCGCACGTCGCCAACGTGCTCCGCCGTCTGCGCCGCCTCGCGCGCATCTACGACTCAGAGCCGCAGTTCCTGCTCGCGTCAGCGACGATCGCGAACGCAGGCGAGCTCGCGGAGGCGCTCACGGGCGAGCACGCGACAGTCATCGATCGCGACACGTCTCCCAAGGCGGAGCGTGACGTGGTCATCTGGAATCCGCCGCTTATCGACGCCGAGCTCGGACTTCGCGCCAGCCCGCTGGGGGACGCAGCGCGGCTTCTCTCCGAGCTCACGTCGCGAGGCCTGCGCACGATCTGCTTCGCAAAGAGCCGCAAGGCTGCGGAACTGATCCACCGCTTCACGGCGGAGCGCGTGGATGCGGCAACCGCTTCCCGCCTCGCTCCGTATCGAGCCGGCTACACACCGGAGCAGCGGCGCGAGATCGAGCGCCGCCTCGTCGAGGGGGAGCTCCTCGGCGTCACGGCGACAGACGCGCTCGAGCTCGGGATCGACATCGGTCTCCTGGACTGCGCGATCTCGGTCGGCTTCCCGGGGACGGTCGCGTCGCTCCGCCAGCAGTGGGGTCGAGCCGGCCGGCGCGGCCACGGGCTTGCGATTCTCGTGGCGAGCGACGACGCGCTCGACCAGTTCTTCGCCCGCGAGCCGGAGGCGCTCCTCTCGCGGCGGGTCGAGGCCGCGATCATCGATCACTCGAACCCGCGCATCCTCGATCCGCACGTTCTCGCCGCGGCATTCGAGGCGCCTCTCGACGAGGAGGACGCGACCACGCTCGGTAGCGAAGCGCTTCGTCGCGCGGCCGAGCTCCCCGAGCTCGAGCGCACGCCCGCGGGCTTCGTCTGGAAGGGGCGTGACTATCCAGCCGCGCGCGTCTCGCTCCGCGCCGGGGACATGGACTCGTTCACCGTCGTCGACGCAACCACAGGCGGTCTCCTGGGTCTCGTCGAGCGCGAGCGCGCGTACTCGACCGTTCACGAGGGCGCGGTGTACCTCCACCTCGGCGATCAGTACATCGTCGAGTCGCTCGATCTCGACGGGCGCGTCGCGGTGGTCGCTCCGGTCGGCGTCGACTGGTACACGCAGGTGAAGAAGGAGACGGAGACGACGATCGAGCAGCCTGTCCGCGTCGAGACCCGACTCGGCGTGGAGCTCCACTTCGGGCGCGTGTCCGTCTCCGAGCAAGTCGTCGCCTACGCGCGCAAGGCTGTCCGCGACGGGTCGACGATCGACGTCGTGCCAATGCTCATGCCGGAGACGACGTTCGAGACGGAGGCGATCTGGTTCTGCCCCGACCCGGAGCACCTCGAAGGGCTCGACCAGATGCCCAAGCTCCTGGGCAGTCTTCACGCAGCCGAGCACACGCTGATCGCGCTACTTCCGCTCTGGGCAATGTGCGACCGCTGGGACATCGGAGGGCTCTCGACGAACATCCACTACCAGACCCTGCGCCCGACGATCTTCGTCTACGACGGCCACGCGGGCGGCGTGGGAATCACGGCGCGTGGATTCGATCGCTTCCACGACTGGGTCGAGGACACCGTGCGGCTGCTTCAGCGCTGCCCATGCGCGGCGGGCTGTCCCTCGTGCGTGCAGAGCCCGAAGTGCGGCAACCTCAACGAGCCGCTCGACAAGGCAGGCGCCCGCACGCTCCTCGAGCGAATGCTCGCGTAGCGTGTCGATCTCGCACGAAGCCACTCGTCATAGCGGTACAACCGAGGCGAAGGAGGCTAGATGCAGTACATGGCACTGATTTACGGCGACCAGGAGGCCTGGGCGGCTTCCTCGGACGAGGAGCGCGAGGGCGCGTACGACCTCTATCGCGCGTTCGCGCGCGACGCCGAGGCTGCGGGGGTCATGGCAGGCGGGAACGAGCTCGCGCCCACTCGCGATGCGACCACTGTGCGCGTCCGCAACGACGAGACGCTCGTGACGGACGGGCCATATGCCGAGGTCAAGGAAGCGCTCGGCGGCTACTTCCTCCTCGAGTGCAAGTCGATGGACGAGGCGCTCGACTGGGCCGCCCGTATTCCCGGCGCCGAGCACGGCGCGGTCGAGGTTCGTCCCGTGCACGTCGATCCCGCGGAGGCCCAGCTATGAACTACGCGATGCTCATCTACGACGACGACTCG
>DASTEM010000271.1:0-6240 GCA_035709545.1 Gaiellaceae bacterium
GGAGGCCTGGCTGAGCGCGATCTCGCCGGACTTGCGCAGCTCGAGGAGTGCAAGCAGAGCCACCGCCTGCTCGACACGCGAGAGCATGCCGACCTCGGCGTCGAAGTCGAAGCGCCGTCTTCGTGAGAGCAGCGCGCGGAAGCGCTCGAGGAACTGTGACACCGGTGGGAAGCGCAGCGCCATATGACTCAGCGACACGGTCGGAGGCGACACGGCCAGCGCGCGCAGAGCGTCGGCGAGCGCCCCCGGATCCTGCTGCGCCAGCGTGCGTTGCGGATGTGGCGCGAGCGGCGCAGGGCCCAATCGGAAGAAGCGGTCGCCCTCGCCGGAAAGCCTCTCCACGAGCCACGTCGCAGCCTCTTTCATCCGCCGGTATTCCGCCAGGCGACGAGCGAGCTCCTCTGCCGCCTCCTCGGGCTCGAGCTCACCGAGCTCGGCGGCTTCCTCCGGGAAGAGAGCGCGCGCCTTCAGCTCGAGCAGAGCCGAGATCAGCACGAGGAACTCGCCACACACCTCGAGGTCGAGCTCGTCCCGCTCCGCCATGAGCTCGACGAAGGAGAGGACGATCGCCGCGACGTCGACATCGCGCGGCTCGAGCTCCTCCTTCAGGAGAAGCGTCAGGAGCAGGTCGAACGGGCCCTCGAATGCGTCGAGGTCGAGGGAAAGCTCACGCACCGACGTCGCGGGCACGGGCTGAGGCTAGCCGTGGCCTCGGACGCGCCTACTTTCGGCGAAGCGACGCAGCGACGGCCAGCGCCTCGTCGCGGGCGAAGTCGCCTTCGAGCCTGTACGTAACGCCGTCCACTTCCCACACGAGCACATTCCGCGCCAGCCGAACGGTCTCCTCGATGACCTGCCCGCGGTCGTCGACCAACAGCACGAAATGGAGCGCCCCGTCGAGGAAGTAGCCGCGAGCACCGTCGACCGCCACTTCTTCGACGCGTGTGTCAGGCGAAACGAGCTTCTTGAGGATGAGCGGCGGATCGACCGCGACCCCCGGCGTCTGAGCCACGAGAAGGCGTACTTTCGACGGCGCCCCGTACAAGAACCACACCGTGCGCCGCTCGCCGAGGTAGACCCGATCCGGGGGCGTGTCAAGCTCCCGAAGCTCGAACCCCGCGTCGCGGCGAGCCTGCTCGAGCGTCGTCGCTTTCCCGAGCGCCAGGTCGAGAGGGAGCTCGGCCGGTGCGGGCACCAGCGCCGGGAGCTCGTCGACGAGCTCGACCTGCACCCCACCGATGCGCAGGACTCGGAACAGCGCCGATCGCGCGTCGGGAATCGCAAGGGTTGCGACTAGCGCCGCGAGCACCGCCGCGGCGAGCGCCAGTACCCATCGCCGGCGAGAGCGGCGCACCGCTCGTCGCGGCTTGATCAGCGCGAGGACAGCCGGAACGAGATCGGGGGCCGCGGGCACTTCGAGCTCGCGGCCGAGCTGCGTCAGCGCACGCTCGAGCGGGTTCACGACTCCAACTCCAGCCTCAGCCGAACCAGAGCCCGTGC
Organism: Gaiellaceae bacterium; assembly: GCA_035709545.1. Taxonomy (GTDB): domain Bacteria; phylum Actinomycetota; class Thermoleophilia; order Gaiellales; family Gaiellaceae; genus GMQP-bins7. The sequence continues at coordinate 1,501 of DASTEM010000271.1, forward strand.
CGTTCGGGATTTGACGGTGCCGCGCCGGACGTCGAGAGCGGCGGCGGCTTCGTCCTCCGAGAGCTCGAGGAAGTAGCGGCAGGTGAGGATCTCGCGATCGCGCTCATCGAGCCGGAGAACAGCTGTCAGCAGCTCCTCGTGCTGCTCGTGCCCGAGCGCGGCGCCCTCGGGAGACAGGGTCGCGTCTTCTGCAGGATGAGCCGCGCTCGAGCGCAGCCGGAGCGCCTCCTGTCTACTGGACGAACGACGCCGGTTGTGCGCTTCGTTGGCGACGATGCGAAGGAGCCACGGCCTGAAGGGTGCTCCCTTGCGAAAGCGGGGCAACGCCGTCCACGCCTTGACGAAGCCGCTCTGCGCCGCGTCCTCCGCGTCCGCGGCCGATCCCGTCAGGAGATATGCGACCCGGAAGGCCATGTCCTGATGCATGCGCACGAGCTCCTCGAACGCGCGCTCGTCCCCGCGCCTGGCGCGTTCTGCGAGCGCGACGTCGTCGGGCGGCCGGCCCTCCACCGCCCTGTTCTACACCCGCCGGGCGGTGAAGGTTCCACGACGCGCATCAGTTGTTTGCGGGTGTCAGCCTCCTGAGACGCCGAATTCCAAGAGCGCCTGCGAGGCCGAGCGCCACGGCAAGAGCAGCCGCGCCGATCGGCAAGGCCGGAAACGACCCTGGGTCGCTGCCCGTGCCAGGGCCGATCGCAACAGGCCCGTACGTCACGCCGGAGTCGCCGAAACCGCTTTCGATCGCGATCCTCCAGTCACCGGACGTCGGGAACACGACGTCAGCCTCGTACACGCCTGCCTGGGACGTCGGCCGAGCCGTGAAGCTCTTCGACTGTCCTGTTATCGCTTCGTCGATGGTAACCACGGGCTGAAGACCCTCGAGCGGCGTGACGCCGTGCTGCTTGATGAAGATCTTCGGCTTCCACGACGCACCCACTGCGGTGTCGTCCGGAAGCGGCTCGAAGCCAACGGTCGCCCAACCTCCGGCGCTCGCGGAGCTCGCTCCGACAGCCGCGAGCGCGACCGCGAAGACGATGACGAGGTAGCGCATCGGACCTCCTTTCCTCGATTCTTCGGTGATACAACGCAGCCGCAGAAGAGGTTCCCGACCAAAGTCCGGTGCCTGGCTCAAGCCAGGCACCAGTCGTGATCTAACGTTGTCTGGGGATCGCCATCGCCTCCGGCTTGGGAGGCGGCGCAGGTCCTCGCTTCCACTTCTTCTGCCACCAGACGAAGAACGCGCCCGAGAGGACGATGGCCAACCCCGCGACGTAGACGTTCAGGCGGACGCCGCCCCACTCGTGGGACGGGTCGACACGCAGCGTCTCGATCCAGATGCGGCCGATGCTGTACAGCAGCACGTACAGAGCGAAGAGCCCGCCGGGCCGGATCTTGAAGCGCCGCTCGACGAACAGGAGAACGCCTGCGGCCGCGAAGGACCAGAGCGCTTCATAGAGGAACGTCGGATGGAACGTGTCCGAGTCGACATCCTCGATCGGGCGGTTCTCGGGTGAGATCTCGAGCCCCCACGGCAGGTCGGTCGGGCCGCCGAAGAGCTCCTGGTTCCACCAGTTGCCGAAGCGCCCGATGCCCTGCGCGACGAGCAGCGCCGGGGCGACGCAGTCTGCGAGCTTGGCGACGTCCGCACCCGAGCGCTTGGCGACGATCGCGCCCACGATGACCCCGAGCCCTATTCCTCCCCAGACTCCGAGGCCGCCTTTCCAGATCGCAAACGGCCCCCACCACTCGTCGGGGAGCTCGCTCCAGCTCGTGACCACGTGGTAGAGGCGTGCTCCAACGATTCCGAACGCGACTCCCCACACCGCCACGCGGAAGATGAGGTCCCAGTCACCCCCGCGGCGCGTCCAGCGGATTCCGCCGATCGCCACGGCGGCGGCAATCGCCACGAGCAGCGTCAGTCCGTAGAAGTGGATCGAGAGCGGCCCGAGCTCGATCGTGCTCGAGTCGGGCGACGGAATGGCAAAGAGCGGAAGCATCGAGCGGGCATTCTGCCGACACCTCGGGCTACACGGCCGAAGAACTGCACGTGCGCCGAAGGGCCGAAGGGCGATTCATTCGCCCGGAGGCCACGTACGGCTCTCTACGGCAGGTCTAGGAAGGGGGGCTCGCGGGGGGAAACATCAGTTTCCCCCCGCGTTACAAGAGGATCTGGAGGGCGAGATCCACCGTGCAACCCCGATGAAGCAGGTTGACCGCGTCGTGAAGGTCGACGTCGTGGCTCGCGGAAAGGACGAGGGCGCTCTCGGGGTCGTACCCCGCGCGCTCGAGCTCCTCGTGTCGCCACCGCTCGATTCGATCGACCTCAGACGAGTACATCGTCTCGAGTTCTGCCGCAGACATTCCGCCGCCCTTTGCCGTTGGGGATCGGTGTCACTCGCGTATTCGTCCATTACGACGTATCGGACGTCCCCTTTCTGGGGGGATTGCATTGAGGCTCGGTAAGCGTTCCGTGAAGGTGCGAGGCCCCGCGGGCGTACCGATACGACTCCTCCCGCGTCCGCATGCGATCTGGCGCCACTCCCAACCCAAACCCCACCACGCGCTGGCTGTCAGTGCGATCACTCACTCCTCGCGGGATCTGAGCGCTGCCGCGCGAGCCCGGGGGAGGCGCATGCCTTCTTCCGTCGCCGGCCGTAGGCGACAATCATGCGATGGCGACCTCCGGGACACAGCAGCAACAAACGACGACCGACCTCGTCTCGTTCGTCCCCCGACTGACCCTCGAGTGGCTGCGCGACAGTCCGGACCGGCGCTGGCTGGAGGTCGACGGCTCGCTGGCGTTCATCGACATCTCGGGCTTCACGGCAATGTCCGAGCGCCTCTCCGGCCTCGGACGCGCGGGCGCCGAGGAGGTCACCGACGTCATGAACGCGACCTTCGCGGCGCTACTCGGCGTGGCCTACGCGCAGGGCGGCGGCCTCCTCAAGTTCGGGGGCGACGCGCTGCTGCTGCTCTACGAGGGCGATGACCACGCCGGCCGGGCGGCCCGCGCCTCGTTCGAGATGCGCCGGACGCTCCGTGCGATCGGCAGGCCCCGAACGTCGGCCGGCGCCGTCCAGTTGAAGATGCATGCCGGACTGCACTCGGGGCGCTTCCAGTTCTTCCTCGTCGGAGACTCGCACCGCGAGCTCCTCATCGCAGGCCCCGCCGCGAGTCGCACCGTCGAGATGGAGGCCGCGTCCGAGGCGGGCGAGATTCTCGTCAGCGGCGAGTCCGCGGAGCTCCTCGAAGAGGACGCGCTCGGAGAGGAGAAGGGGTCGGGGCGCCTCCTGCGGGCGTCGCCGTCTGCACGGGGAACGGTGGAGCCGCTTCCGGGCATCGAGGGGATCCCCGTCGAGATCGCCGTCCCCGCGCCGCTGCGCTCGCAGCTCCTCGAGATCGGCCCGCTCGAAGGCGAGCATCGCCATGCATCGATCGCGTTCGTCCGATTCTCCGGAACCGACGAGATCATCGCCACCGAAGGGCCAGAGGCCGCTGCGGACGCGCTCGAAGCTCTCGTCCGTGCCGTACAGACAGCTGCCGAGACGCACCGCGTCACGTTCCTCGAGAGCGACATCGACCGCGACGGCGGGAGAATGGTGCTGGTCTCGGGAGCGCCTCAGACCTTCGGCGACGACGAGGAGCGGATGCTCCGGACGGTGCGCGCGATAGTGGACGACGGCCTACCGCTCCCTGTGCACATCGGCGTGAGCGAGGGGCGTGTCTTCACGGGCCAAGTGGGCGCGAGCTTCCGCCGTACGTACACCGTGCTCGGCGATACGGCGGCGCTCGCCGCGCGCCTCATGGCCCGCGCGGGAGAGGACGAGGTCTGGGTCTCGGCGAGCGCGATCACACGTGGAGGGGGGCCCTTCGAGGCGAAGGAGCTCGAGCCGTTTGCGGTCAAGGGGAAGAGCGAGCCAGTGCAGGCGTTCGTGCTGGGCGATCTACTGGATGAGGCAGCGCGCGCCGAGAGCCGCCCGGCGGAAGGGAAGCTTCCGTTCGTCGACCGCGAGCGGGAGCGCGCGGTCCTCTCGGCCTCCGTCGCACCAGTTCGGATGGGGTTCGGAACCATGGTGGAGCTGGTCGGAGAGCCGGGGATCGGGAAGTCACGCCTTGCAGAGGAGCTGCGCGATAACTGCGCGGACATGCGACAGATCTCGCTGCGCTGCGAGCAATACGAGGCCTCGACGCCCTACTACCCGTTTCGACCATTCCTTCGCTCACTCCTCGACGTCGAGCTGAACGGAGGCGCCGAGCACAACCGCACGGTGCTTGCCGACCGCCTGAAGACGATCGACCCGGAGCTCGTCCCATGGGCGCCCCTTCTCGCAGCGCCTCTCGATGTCGACGTTCAGACCACACCCGAAGTGGACGACCTGGACCCGGCGTTCTGGCGCGCACGGCTGCATGGCGTCATGGGCAATCTGCTCGGTCATCTGCTCGACGAGCCGACGTTGATCGTCCTCGACGACGTGCACTGGATGGACGACGCGTCCTCCGAGCTGCTTCGCTACCTCGGGTCGCAGCTACCCACGAGGCCCTGGCTCGCGTGCACGACCCGGCGACCGGGTGAAGGCGGCTTCGCCGCCGCGGAGGGGGCTCCGCCACTCCCGGCACTGACGCTGCGCCTCGAGCCGCTTCCCGTCGACGACGCGAAGGCACTCGCGATCGCGGCGGCCGGTGGCAGGCGCCTGAGTGAGGTGGAGCTGGCCGCCCTGATGGAGCGCGGAGCGGGAAACC
>DASTEM010000272.1:0-8835 GCA_035709545.1 Gaiellaceae bacterium
TACTCGGTCGCACGCCTGGTGGACGACGTCGACCGGCTCTACCGGTCGCTGCTCGGCGCCAAGGGCATCGCGCACTAATCGTCGGCAAGCACTTCACGAATGAGGTGCCGCGCCACGTCCGCGAACGCAGGGTTCGTCTCGACGTAGTACGGCAGAGCGATGAGCCCGATCGACAGCGCCCATCCGCGCCCTCGTCCCCAGGTCGCGTCGTCGACACCCAGACGGGCTCGGAAGACGTCCCTTGCCGCCGCGGGTAGTACGCCCCACACCGGAATGAGATCGCATGCGGGATCGCCCATTCCTACACAGCTGAAGTCCAGCACGCCGGTGAGCCGGCCTTTTCGAACGAGCAGGTTCCCGGGCAGGAGGTCTCCATGGATCCAGACTGGCTGCTCCTGCCACTCGGGCAGCCGGAGCGCAGCGTCCCAGGCGGCGGCCGGCGTCTCGGTGTCGATCATCTCGCCGAGGTCCGCGAGCGCGGCCCGCGTCTCCTCGTCCCTGGCCGACAGTGGCAGACCCCGGTGCGTCGCAGGGCCTGTGACGTCGATCCGGTGAAATGAGCGAACCAACTCCGCCAGCTCGACAGCGAGCAGCTCGTGATCGGCGACGGCTCGGACCATCGGGTTCGCACCCTCTAACCAGCGGTAAACAGCCCAGCTCCACGGGTATCCGTCGGAGGGCTCGCCGGTAGCGAGGAGGACGGGAATCTCAACCGGGAGGAACGGCGCGAGTCGCGGCAGCCACTCACGCTCGCGCGCCGCACCGGCAACGGCCCATTGGACGCGAGGAAGGCGCACGACCATCCCGTCGCCGAGCCGATACAGGGCATTGTCGGTGCCGCTCGAGGGAACCCGTTCGACGGGCAAAGCCGCCCACTCGGGGAACTGACCCGCGAGGAGTCGTCGGACGAGGGCGACGTCTGTCGCCACCTCGTCCGCGTGCATGAGGGTCATCGCCAACCGCCCGTTGCGCCGCGATAGGTCCCGCGGAAGAGCGCGAGCGGCGTCCGCAGCAAGATCCCGATGTCAACGCGCAGCGAACGGTGGTCGACGTACCAGACGTCGAGCTCGATTCGCTCCGCCCACGGGAGCGATGCGCGCCCGTGGACCTGCGCCCACCCCGTGAGGCCCGGCCTGACGTCGAGCCGCCGCCGCTGGTGCTCGTCGTACTGCTCGACCTGGTAGCGAAGCGTCGGCCGCGGGCCGATGATGCTCATGTCTCCGCGGAGAACGTTCCACAGCTGCGGGAGCTCGTCGATCGACGTCCTGCGGACGATGCGGCCGACGCGGGTGATCCGCGCGTCGCCCTCGTCGACGGCGTATCCGGCGCCGAGGCTCTCGGCGCCTACCACCATCGAGCGCAGCTTCAGCACCTCGAAGTCCTCGCCGTCCTTGCCCACGCGTGTCTGCCGGTAGAAGACAGGCCCTCGGTCCTCGAGCTTGGTCGCAAGAGCTGCGAGGCCGAGCAACGGGCTCGTCAGGACGAGCGCGGCTCCGGCGAGAAACACGTCCGCGGCACGGTTCATCGAGTTCCTTTGGCCTTGTCCCACATCTGGGGAGTGCCCGAGCGCAGGTAGCGGGCGAGCGCGGCCACGGTCGCCTTCGTCACGACGTAGTAGTAGTAGGCGAGTCGGGCGCCCGGAATGGGCATACGGGCTTTACCCGCTGCCGCCAGTCCGAACCCACCGAGTTGAAGCACGAGGAACACCCGGTAGAAGGGCCGCCCGAGAAGCGCAACGTTCGAGACGAGCAGGCCGACGTGCAGGAGGCCGGTCGAATACCGGAGCACCCGGTGCGAGACCAGCTCGGCCATGTAGAGCGGCCTCGTACGCCTGAACATCCTGCCGGTGAGGATGTGCCCGAGCGCTCGGGCGATCGTGCGGACCTTGCGCCGATACTCGTCCTCGGGCTCGGCGGCGGGTTTCTCGACCGCGATCGCAGCCGGCTCGTAGACGGCCCGGCGCCCGCGCTGCTCCATCAGGTACGGGAAGCCGAAGTCGTGTCCGAACTTCGGATCGTCCTCGACGTAGGCCTCCCGCCGAACCGCGTAGATCGCGCCGTTCCCGGCTGTAATCGAGCTGCATGCGGACTCCCGCGCGCGAACCCACATCTCGTAACGCCAGTAGACGCCCTCGAGGTTCGCGCCGTCCGGGCTCTCGAGGCGGAGCTGACCGCAGACGTAGCCGACCTCGGGGTCGGCGAGGTTGGCCACGAGCAGCCGCAGCGCATCGGGTCTCCACTCGGTGTTCGCGTCGGTGAACGCGAGCACGTCGCTCGAGGTCTCACGCACCGCACGGTGCTGTGCGGCCACCTTGCCCTCACGCGGACATCGCAGCAAGCGCACGCGCGTGTCGCGTGCGGCGACGTCCTCGACGATCGCGTCGGTGCCGTCGGTCGAGCCGTCGGAGGCGACGACGATCTCGAGCAGGCCGGCCGGGTAGTCGAGCTCGAGGAGGTTCTCGAGGCGCCGTCCGATGACAGCCTCCTCGTCGTGCGCCGAGACGACGAGGGCAACGGAGGGCGTGATCTCGGCTTTCCTGACCGGCCGTGGACGCAACCGTGCGAGGAACCCCATCGCAGCCGGGTATCCCACGTGCGTCCACACGAGCGCTCCGAGCGAACCCCAGAACACGGCGCGCGCAAGCACGTCAGAAGGCGCCGGCGTAGGCGTTCAGCGCCGGCTGCCCGCCGAGGTGGGCGTACAGCACGCGCGATCCCGGCTCGATCCGGCCAGAGCGCACGAGATCGATCAACGCCGCCATCGACTTCCCCTCGTACACCGGATCCGTGAGAACGCCCTCGAGGCGGGCGCACAGCCGAATCGCGTCGATCGTCTTCGCATCGGGGATTCCGTAGGTGCCGGCATGCCACTCGTCGAGGAGGACGATCTCGTCGTCACGAAGCTGACGAGCGAGGCCGATCGCATCCGCCGTCGAGCGAGCGATCCGCGCGATCTGCTCCCATGTCTGCTCGACCGTCGCGGAGCCGTCGATCCCGAGCACGCTTCGAGTGACGTCTTGGGCAGCGAACCCGGCGATCATGCCGGCCTGCGTCGAGCCCGTGACCGAGCAGACGATGATCGTGTCGAAGAAGACGCCGAGGCTTGCCTCCTGTTCCGCGACCTCGTCCGCCCAGCGCGCGAAGCCGAGCCCGCCGAGCGGATGGTCCGATGCCCCTGCGGGAATCGCATACGGCTTGCCCCCGCGCTCGCCCACCGAGGCGAGCGCCTCCTCCCAGCTCGGGCGCATGCCGATGTCGAAACCGGCCGGGTCGAGCCGCACGTCCGCGCCCATGATTCGCGATAGGAGAACGTTCCCGACGGTCTCGTAGCCGGGTTCCGACCACTCCACCCAGTGCTCCTGCACGAGCACGCAGCCGAGCCCGAGTCGCGCAGCCACGGCCGCGACCTGGCGCGTGTGGTTCGACTGGACGCCCCCGATCGAGACGAGGGTGTCGCAACCCTGCGCGAGCGCATCGGCCGCGAGATACTCGAGCTTGCGCACCTTGTTGCCGCCGTACGCGAGCCCCGAGTTGCAATCCTCGCGCTTGGCCCAGATCTCGACCTTGCCGCCGAGGTGCTCGCTCAGGCGCTCGAGTCGATGCACGGGAGACGGCCCGAAAAGAAGCGGCACGCGCTCATAGGAATCCAGGCTCATGCGAGTGGTCCCATCACGCCGCGAGCATCTCGCGCACGAGAGCGCGGTATCGCTCCATGGCGACCACGCGGTCGGCCTCCTCCTCGACGTACCTGCGGCCGAGACGCCCCATCTCGTCGAGCTCGAAGACCCCGTCCGCGGCCTCGCGGATCGTCCGCGCGAGTAGATCTGGCCTCCCCGGAGGAATGACGACTCCACATCCGATGTCTCTGACGAGGCGAGCCGTCTCGCTCTCGTCCTCGGCGGCGACGATGACGGGACGCCCGGCCGAGAGGATCCCGTAGAGGCGGCTGGGAACGACGTACCCTGCAAGCCCCTTCGCGAGGCCCACGACGTGAACGTCGGCACTCGAGAGCGACAGCGGGAGCCGTGCTCGCTTCTGATACGGGAGAAAGCGAACCATCTCCTCCACCTCGAGTCGAACGGCCAGTGCGACCATCTCCGTGTGCCGGGCGCCGAACCCGGCGATGACAATCTGCAGGTCGTCGCGATCGCGCAGGAAAGTCGCCGCCCGGACGAGGCTGTCGAGATCCTGCGCATGCCCGACGTTCCCGGAGTGCATGACGACAAAGCGCGACACGAGGTTGTGCTGCTCCGCCCACGCGTTGTCGCGGGGCTGGGGCGTAATCGCGCGCGTGTCGACCCAGTTGGGGATGACACGAAGGCGCTCGGGCGGAGCGCCTTTGGCTTCGAGCCGCTCCCGCATGGTCTCGCCGATAGCAACGATCCGGTCCGCCCGGCGCAAGTACGCGCCGACAAGCGTCCCGAGCACGCCGACCACGGCCGGGTTGTTGAGCCGATGGAGCTCGGTAGCAATCTCCGGAAAGACGTCCTGGCTGATCACGAGGACGGGCGCGCCCACGCGCCGCCCGACGAGGACGCCGAGGTCGCCGATGATCGGCGGGTCCGTCATGCAGAGGACGAGATCCGGCGCCGGGCTGCTCAGCGCATGGCTGAGAGCCGATCCCAGGTACGAGAAGTAGTTCACCGCCCGCCGACCGAGCGCGGAACGCTCATACGACGTCGAGGCGACGCGCGTGATGCGGACGCCGTTGTGCTCGATCTCCCGAGGCTCACCCTCGTGACCGTGGAGCACACCGGTGACGACCTCGACGTCGTAGTCCTCTGCGAGCGCCTCGCAGAGCTCGGTGAGCAGATGCGCGGTCGCCTCGACGCCCGGCCAGTAGTACTGGTTGAGGACGAGAATCCGCGATCTCGAGCCGTTCCGGGACATCAGATGCTTGATCGGAAATTGGCGCGCAGTCGGGGGCGGTCACGACCAAGCCGAGCGTCCGCACTCACGCGTCGTGCAGGCTTGAAGCCTGTTCGACGCGCGAGGGTGGCGATCCGGCGTAGTGTCGTGGCCGTCATCCGGCCCGCGTGAATTTCGGGTCAAGCATCCAAGGCAGGTTAGCCTCGATCGGCGACTGCCTCGCGGACCGCCGCAAGAAACGCTTCGACGCTCGGGCCGTATCCCCAGTCGTGGGCGATCTCGCGCGAGCGCGCTCCTCGGGTTCGGCGCAGCGCCGGGTCCGAAGCGAGCGCTCGCAGGGCGCCGGCCGCGCCCTCGACGTCGCCGGCGCGCACAAGGAATCCGTTCTCTCTGTGGACGAGGAGGTCGTGCGCGGCGCCGACCCGCTCCGAGAGGACGAGAGGGAGCCCGCATGCGGCCGCCTCGTTCACGACGACACCCCACGGCTCTCGCTCCGAGAGCAGCGCAAAGACGTCGGAGGCAACGTAGAGCTCGACGAGCTTCTCCCACTCGGTATCCCCGAGAAACACCGCGCGGACGTCGAGCTCGGCGGCGAGCCTCTCGAGGTTCGTGCGCTCGGGGCCGTCTCCGGCGAGCACGAGGAGGAGCCGCGGATCGGCCGCGGCAGCTAATGCGCGGATGAGAACGTCCATGCTCTTTTCCGGCACGAGCCGCGCGACAGAGAGGACAACGATGTCGTCCGGATCGGCGGCGACGGCGCGCCGCAGCTCTGTGCGGCGCGCGCTCACGTGGTTGGCTCGCTCTCCGAACTCCTCGACGTCGATCGTGTTCGCGAACACACGCACGCGCTCGTCTGGAGCGCCTCGCGAGAGCATCGAGTTGCGCGCGAGCGTCCCCGTAACGAGCACGCCGGATGCGTTTTGGACGACAGGTGGCACGACCGCCCCCTTGATCTTTCTCCGCCAACCCGCGCGAGGCCCCTCGTCGTGGCTTTCGACCACAAGGACGTAGGGCACGTCCTTGAGCCGGCACCACGCGATCGCCGCCTGGGCGGCGAAGGTGCTCCAGCCGGAGATCACGACGACCTGCGGCCGCGCCCGCCGGAGAGCCGAGGCAATGCCAGGAGTGAGCGGATAGTCGTGGTGAAGGAGCTTCCGCGCACCTGGGATTCGCATTCCGCCGAGAAAGACGGCACGGTGCTCGGGCTCGACCCGCCACGTCCGGCGCGCGACGGTGTCGGCCGCGTAGACGACCGTGAGCTCGATCTCGGGCAGGGCCGCGACACGGTCGAGGAGAGGCGCGCGGTACGGCGTCGGCTCCGGAAAGACTGCGGCGACCCTGATGGGCGGCGCGCCTTCGCGTGTCGACGTCTCGAGCTCGTCGAGCCAGGCGCGGGCCTCCCGTTGTCCGGTCCGCGCGCGAGAGCGCCGAGCCGCGCGTGCAGCGGAAGCGTGGAGTGGGAGCGCACGATCGAGCTCCAGTGCCTGGCGCAGCAGGCGCAAGCGCACGCCGCCGTTCGCCTGGCGAGCCGCGCGCAGGAGCGGGCGGGCCAGGGCGTCGCCCAGAGACTCGTGCCTCGTGGGTAGGGCGCCGGCGAACGCGCGAGCGAGCTCGACGTAGGCGGCTGCCGCCTCATCGAGCGATGCCGGGGCCCCTCGCTCCCCCATGCCGATTCTCCAGGCGAGCTCGATCTCTCCCGCCGACATGTGCGGAGCGACCCGCGCCATCTCGCGGCGCGCGACATCGAGCTGGTGAGCGCGCTGGAGCTCTCGCCTGGCCTGCGACGCCTGGCCGGCGTGGACGCGATAGAGGACGAGAGCCTCCGAGACATTGGCACCATCGCCGGTCGCGAGGACTCGCGCCCACAGGTCGTAGTCCTCGCTCTCCAGAAAGGACGGATCGAAGCGGAACCCATGCCGCTCCAGGTGCTCCCGATCAAGCAGCACGGTGGGATGGAAGAAGGGCGAGCTGAAGAGGAGATGCCAGCGAACTGCCGTGGGGGTCGCGGGCATCGCGTGAACGGCGCCGGGCGCCCCGTAGCCGTCGATTTCGCAGACGGAGGTGCCGAGAATCACGGTTCCAGGCGTCGCGCGGATCCGCGCCAACTGATGCTCGAGCCGTCGCGGAAGCGCGACGTCGTCGGCATCGAGGCGCGCAACGTAGCGGCCACGAGCCTCGTCCAGCCCTCGATTCAACGAAGCCGCGAGACCGAGCTGCTCGTCGTTTCGGATGACGCGCAGGCGCCTGTCATCGAACTGCGCGATGACGTCCGGCGTAGGGTCGGTCGAGGCGTCGTCGACCACGATGAGTTCGAGATCGTCCATCGTCTGTCGAAGCACGCTCTCGAGCGCCATCCGCATGTACGGCTCGCCGTCGTGGACGGCCAGGAGTACGGAGACGAGCGGTGCGGTCGGCACGTCCCGTAGCCTACGGCCCGTGCCGCGGGACCTTCCGTCGTTCGACCTCGTCGTCGCGACGGTGGGCCGGGTGGAGGAGCTGGGGCGCGTTTTCGACTCGGTCGCTGCGCAAGACTACGAGCGGCTCCGAGTCATCGTCGTCGACCAGAACGAGGACGATCGCCTCGCGGGGATCCTCAATGGTCGCGAGATCGAGATCGTGCGCCTGCACTCAGAGCGAGGTCTCTCTCGTGCGCGAAACGTCGCACTCTCGCAGCTGACGGCCGATGTCGTGGCCTTTCCCGACGACGACTGCGTCTACCCGCCGGGACTGCTGAATCGGGTTGCGGAACGGCTGTCTAGTGAACCCGATCTCGACGGACTAACGGGGCGAGCGGAGGACGCCTCGGGCGCCTCGTCCGCGTCGTGGAAACGGGACGCGGCGGTGCTAACCGACGACAACCTCTGGAACCGCGCGATCTCGTTCACGATCTTCCTCCGTCGCGCTGTTGTCGAGCGCGTCAGCGCCTTCGACGAGCGGCTCGGGCTGGGGTCAGACGAGCCGTGGTCGTCCGGTGAGGAGATCGACTACCTCATCCGAGCGGTCCGAGGCGGCGCGCGGATCGAATACGACCCTTCGCTCGTCGTTCACCATGACGTGCGCGTCACGGACGCGTCGGTCGCATATCGCGACGGTGCCAGCGTCGGCTACCTATTGCGAAAGCATCGGTATCCGTCGCGCTCGGTCGCGCGCATGCTCGCCCGACCCCTCGGCGGGATCGTCGTCTCGATCGCGCAGCTGGACCTTCCTCGCGCTTCGTACCACGCTTCGACGCTTCGTGGGCGTGTTGCCGGCTACCGCGGGGCGAGCCGCTCGAAGATCTCGCGGTGACGTTCGAGCCACGGCTCGAGGGAGAAACGCCCGACCGCGCGCTCCCGAGCAGCGGTCGAGTATCGCGGCAGGTCGCCCAGCACACCGTCGACCGCATCGGCGAGGGCCTCGGCGTTTGGCGGCTCATCCCGCTCCCAGCCGTCCGGGTGCGGAACTCCGATCCCGGCCTCCTCGCCGACGAGCTCGATCGTCCCTCCACTTGCCGGATAGACGACCGGCAGCCCGCAAGCCATCGCCTCGACGACCAGCGTTGGGCACGGGTCGTTCACCTTCGTGTGCAGGAGAAGGTGGGCCCGCTGGAAGATCCCCGGAGCGCCCCGCTGTTCGTACTCGCCGAGGAGATCCACCCGACCTCCCAGGCCCAGTTCTTCGATGAGCGGCTCCGGCGAGACGACGAGCCGCCCCGTGATAAGCAGCCTGGCGTCAGGGTGTCGCGCGGTTACCGCCGCGAACGTTCGCAGCCCGAGCTCGAGCCGGTACGTCTGCGTCTGATCGCCCCCGAGCAACAGGACCGGATCGCCCGCGGGTCGCGCTTCGGCAGGCGTGAAGTGGTGGACATCGACGGCATTCGGGAGGATCTCCCAGGTCGCGCGCGGCTCACCCAGGAACTCGTCAGCTGAGCGCTTCGAGAATTCGCTCTGATAGAGGACGTGATCGGCCGCGATGAGCGCGCGTCGCA
>DASTEM010000273.1:0-14211 GCA_035709545.1 Gaiellaceae bacterium
AGGCCGTGCTGGAGGCGATGGCGGACGAGGTCTGGCACATCCTCGAGGAAAAAGTCGTCGCTGAGGCGGCAGATGTCGACACCTGCCTCCTCCTCGGCGCCGGCTTCCCCTTCTGGCTTGGCGGGATCACGAAGCACCTCGACCAGACAGGCATCTCGCAGCGCGTCGTCGGGCGCCCGCTGGCCGAAGTCGGTGCCGGTGCACGCGCATGACGCGCACGCCGGCGGTCGCGCGCTAGCTCGGCATCCATGGCGCGACCGTAGCCGCCGCATCCGCAGGCACGAGGCTCTCGTGTTGTCGGGCGGAGGGAGCGCGGCACCCCAGGACTCCAGGTCAGCGCTTCTGGCGCCTGTCCAGAAAACTCGTGAACAGCGATCACTGCAACTCCGGTACTCAGACCCGCTACGACGACGAGGACCCAGTTGAGCCAGGAATCCGACGATGATGCCGACACGGAAACCCGCGATTCCTCCGCTGGCGTATAGGAAGTCACGGAACGTGAATCTCTCACTGGGCAACGGTGACCCCCAACCGCCACCCTTCTCGTCGAAGCCCGGAGTGGTCTTCGTCAGAGCGGGCGTTCGCGTATCCCGTAGCCAAGAGTCGTATGACTCCTCGACCGCCTTCGCCTGCTCGATCACGAGCGAGACGGACGAACGGCAACCCTTGATCAGATATATCCCATCGGAGAATCGGTGGGCGCTCCCGTTCGCTTGCGCCGATTCCTGAGGTATGCTCTGCCGGTACCGCCGCCCGTATAGGGCGAGCGTCAACTCTTAGGAAGGAGCGGCACGGACCAACGTGCTGCGTGAATGCACGAGGCTACGACCATCCCGGCGCTGACGTCGGATACTCCCGAGAACGAGAACCTGACCGCTGCTGCCGACCGCGCCGCAGGCTGGGTCGGCGATCCGTTCCTGCAGCCTGACGAGGATCCACTCGTTGCGCTCGCACCCGGCAGCGCGAGACGAGCCGCTCTCGACGACGCGATCGCCGAGATGGACGCCGGCCTTAGCCGACCGTCCCGGCGCTGGAAGGTTCGCTACGGGCTCATGCTCGGGCTCGAGCGGGTCCTGACAGAGAGCCCGCCGCGTACGGCCACAGGTACCGAGCTCCGACGCCATCAGGTCGACGCTCTCGCCGGGATGCTCGCGGAGCTCATCGCCGCGACACAGCGGTCGGTCGAGGAGAACGGCAACGGACAGAGCGGCAGCAACGGTGCCGCGGTCGAAGCCGAGGTCGAGGAGGAGGCTGACGACGACTTCGATGCCGGCTTCGTCGAGGAACGCGTCGAGGAGGACGGATTCCACGGCGCCGATCCGGGCGCGGTTCGCCGCTACCGCTTCCGCCATCCCACCGCCTCCGGGAAGACCATCGCCGCGGCCGGCTTCGTCGAGGCGGCGCGCGGGCTTGGCGTCCTGATCCTCACCCACCGCAGGCTCCTCGTCTCCCAGTTCACGCGCGACCTCACGACCGAGGGGTACGCGGATCGGTTCGCCACCGCCGTCCTCAAGGGCACACGCGCTCCCCGCGACAACCCGATAACGATCCAGACGTACGCCTGGTTCGCACGTCACGGCAGCGAGCTCGACCGCGACACCTACGACCTCGTCCTCTGCGACGAGGCGCACACGGCACTCGGCGAGAAGACGAGCGCCGCCATCCGCGCGTTCCACGAGCCGCTGTACATAGGAATGACCGCCACCGAGCAGCTGATCGCGAAGCAGGTGTCCGACGTGTTCCCTGCCTCGGTCGACGACCTCCCGCTGAGCGATGCCGCGCGCCGCGGGCTCATCGCGCCGCTGCGAAACCTCCGCGTGCCTCCCGCAGCCGCGATCAACTCGGTCCCGATTGTCGGCGGCGACTTCGAGGAACGAGCCCTCGCGGCCGCCCTCGACCACGAGGCGCTCAACCAGGCAGCCGCGAGCCTCTACCGCGACCGCTTCGGCTCCACGCCCGGCATCGTGTACGCGGCCGGCGTGGCGCATGCCTACAACCTCGCGCAGGAGTTCCGCGCCGCTGGTCTCAAGGCGGAAGCGGTCTCCGGGAAGACGCCACCGGCGCGCCTGGCCGAGACGCTCGCCGCCTACGAGCGCGGCGAGATCAACGTCCTGATCAACGCGCAGCTCCTTGCAGAAGGGTGGAACTCACCGCGCGCGACCGTGTGCATGCACCTCGCGCCGACCGCGTCGCGACGCGTGTATCAGCAGCGGATCGGCCGGATCATGCGTATGCACCCGCGCAAGGAGGCCGGCATCGTCGTCGACTTCGTGCCCAAGGGCGCGACGCACAACGATCGCGTGGTCTCCCTACACGCCCTCCTCGACGCGGACTTCTACCGCGAGGGCGCGCGCGTGACTCCCGCTCCGCGTCGACGCCAACAGCGGCGGGCTCGGAGGAGGCTCTCGCCGGTGCCGTGGCTCGTCCCCGTGACGCCAGCCGTGGGGCGTCGGCTTGCCGTGATCCAGCGCGAATGGCAACGCATCGACCCGAAGTACCTCGACGACGACGAGCAGCGCTTCTGGGCGACGATCGCGGGCCGCCAGATCCGATTCGACCAACGGGCAGAGTTCGCGCGCAAGTTCACCGAAGGACGCGCGAGCAAGGGAGCGCTCGAGCAGTTCCTCGCCACATGCGCCGCGGAGAACCCGAACCGTCGCCTGCGCATGACCGCGCTTCTCGATCGCGTAGCGACTCCCGTCGATCGTGCCGACTTCGACGATCTCGTGACGCTCGTCACCCAGGCGCCGACCTGGGAGAAGGACCGCTCTGCCGGTATCCGCGTGCTTCTGCGGGCAATCGGCGAGGGAAAGCCTGGCGCGCCCGACCAGATCCTCGCTCGCTGGACCTGGAAGCTCGCGCGAACGACTCGCAAGATCCAGGATCGACGGGTCTCGACGGAGTTTCCTGAGGCCAAGCGACTGCTTGGCGCGGCCGCGAACTCGCGCGGGTATCGGCACGAGGAGAACGTCAACCGGCTCGTCCAGGTGGCCGGCGCGATGCCTCTTCCTGTGGGGGCCGCCCTTCTGGCTTCGGCCGACGGCTACACGCCGCGTGCGAATGCGGCGCTCGACAAAGCGCGCGAGGAGCTGGGGACAACCGGCGAGATCGCGAACGCCCTCGCCGACAACCTCCCCGCACCGAAGCTGACCGCACGCAAATCTCGTCGTCGTCGACGCAAGCGGAAGGCACCCACGCCCGGCGAGACCCAGCCCGTCGAGACCTCCTCGGACGGCGACGGATCACCTGAAGCGCTCACGCTCGTCACCGACGACGTAACCGAGCCAGCCGTCGTCCAGCCGTCCGAAGACGCCGCGTAGCCAGCGCTAGCCGGGACCGCCGGTCTCCGGCTCGCCGTCGCCGTTCGTCTCACGATCGCGCAGGAAGCGGGTGATCTCGGCCGCGAGCGCGTCTCCCGACGGAAGGTCTCCTGACCCTTCGAGCCAGTCGAGCGAGTCGGCCCGATGCTCGAGCTCCTCGACGTAGGCGGCCGTGTCCGCATCGGTCGCGACGGCCTGAGACACCTGCTCGACGTACTCGTCTTCGGCCTCGGCGAGCTCCCCGATGTCGATCTCGGTGGAGAGAACGCCTGCGAGACGCTCGCAGAGAGCGCGCGCAGCACGCGGGCTGGGCGCAAGCTGGACGTAGTGCGGAACCGCGGCCCACAGGCTCACGGACGGGATCTCGGCCCGCCGGCAGGCGTCGAGCAGGACGCCCACGATCCCCGTCGGCCCCTCGTAGCGGGAGAGCTGCAGTCCCAGCTCGTCGACGAGGTGCGGGTCGGTGGCGGCGCCGGTCACCGGTGAGGGACGCGTGTGCGGAACGTCCGCAAGAAGGGCACCCAGCGTTACGACGAGCTCGACTCCGAGGTCACGTGCGAGCCCGGCGATCAGCTCGGCGAACGTGCGCCAGCGGTAGTTCGGCTCGACACCCACGAGCAGGATCGCATCGCGGTTCGCGCCCGGGATCGGCGCCCGAAAGAAGGTGTTCTCGGGCCATTCGATCTTCCGCGTGCGCCCCTCCTCGAGAGAGACCATCGGCCGCGTCGCCTGGAAGTCGACGAAGAGCTCGGGATCGATGTCCGCGAACTTCTTCGCGCCCCAGAGCCGCGCCAGGTAGCCGGCCGCCAGAGTCGCCGCCTGACCGCCGTCGTTCCAGCCGCGGAACGCACCGATCAGGACCGGACGCTCGAGGGTCGGTCGCTCGTGGATCCGCAGCTCGTCGGACATGGGCGACAAGCCTACTTCCGCGCGAGCGTCGCAGGTGGGCGCCAGAGCACGTACGCAAACGCCAGGCTCAGCGCCCAGATTGTCGCCGCGAGGAACACGTGGACGAGCACGAGCCCCCACGGCAACGCGGTCTGGTACTGCACCTCGCCGAGAATCGCCTGGGCGACGAGCGAGGCGAGGAGGAGTGTCCAGAGCGTGACGATTCCGGGATGGCTTCCCCGCAGCCGACGGAGGAGCCAGCCGACGAGCAGGACGCCGATCCCGAAGGCGGCCGCAACGCGCACGTGGACGTAGACGGTGTCCGCGATCGCGACGCCAAGGCGCTCGACATCGTCGCTCGAGCCTGGGTGTGGGCCGGAGGCGGTCGCGACGGCGCCCGTTACTACGAGCGCAGCGCAGAGCGGGAGTCCAATCCAGCTGACGAACAGGCGAAGCCGCCGGGGACTAACCGGCATCGCCAAACCCGCAACCAGGCTCCACGCTTCGAGAACCACGATCACCGACAGGGCGACGACCGTCAGACCAAGGAGGAAGTGCGTCATCACTGCGAGCGGGTGGAGGTCGAGCGCGATCGTGATCCCACCCATCGGGATCTGCGCGAAGGCGACGAGGAACGCGCCGAGCGCGGCCCACCTTGCGTACCGGGAGAGACCGACGACTCTCCGTGAGCCGAGCCACGTGACGAGCGTGAGCACGATTCCGACGAGAGCGACTATCCGATTCCCGAACTCCACAAAGGCGTGGAAGCCCTGCTCCGGGTACGGCTTGTCTCCGCAGCTCGGCCAGTTCTCGCATCCGAGGCCGGAGCCCGTCAGCCTGACGAACGCACCCGAGGTCACGACCAGGAAGAGCGCGACGCACGAGGCGACTGCCAGCCGCAGGAAGCTCCGCGCGGACAGCGTCTTCGCTCTGACGACGGCGACACTCATCTGCTCACGCCGCGAGTACGACGCCGGATCCCGATTCCACGCGCCCCACCCTGCGGACGAACAGTCCTTCGCCAAGGAGCGTCGCCTCGAGCACGGGAGCCCGCTCGGCAGGCACCGAGACGAGCAAGCCGCCGGCGGTCTGCGGGTCGTAGGCGAGCGTTTCGAGAGCCTCCTCGGCGTGGCTCTCGACGTGCGGCGCGGCGAATTCGCGATTCCTCCGATCGCCGCCCGTGCGAACACCGTCGTGTGCGAGCTCGAGCGCACCCGGCAGCGAGGGAAGCGCCCGGGCGTCGATGACCGCGCGAACGCCGCTTCGTGACGCCAACTCGTGCGCGTGCCCGAGCAGCCCGAAACCGGTGACGTCGGTGACGGCGTTCGGCGCGAACGGCCGAAGAACGTTGGCCGCAGCCTGGTTCAGCTCCACCATCGAGGCAACGGCGGCTTCAAGCGCACCCGGTGGAGCCACCCCGTCTCGCACAGCCTGGAGGACGATGCCCGTTCCCAGAGGCTTCGTCAGAAAGAGCACGTCGCCCGGTCGCGCGCCGGACTTCGGCCACACCGCGTCCGGGTGCACGGTCCCGACCACAGCCAACCCGTACTTCGGCTCGTCATCGCGAATCGTATGGCCTCCCGCGAGGATCGCCCCGGCTGCACGAACACGCTCGTCCGCCCCGCCGAGGATCTCGCCGAGCATGTCCGTCGGAAGCTCCTCGGGGAAAGCGGCGATCGAGAGGGCGAGGAGCGGCGAGCCCCCCATGGCAAAGACGTCGTTGAGCGCATTCGTGGCCGCGATAGCGCCGAAGACTCGCGGGTCGTCCACCAGGGGCGGGAAGAAGTCGACGGTGAACACGATCGCGCGGTCCGCGTCGAGTCGGTACACGGCCGCGTCGTCCGCCGGGTCGAGCCCAACGAGGAGATCCTCCGCTTCGGCGGGAACGAGTCCGGCCAGAACGGTTTCGAGCCGTCCGGCCGAGTACTTGGCCGCACACCCACCTGCGCGGGCAAGGGAAGTCAGAGGGACGGTTTCCACAGCACGAACTCTAGGCGGGAGGGAAACGTCGGCGTGCCGCGAATACCAGCAGCGGAGAGATCCGTCCCCTTCTCCTCTCCCCCTAACACAGCGGCCGCCGCCCCCTCGGCGGCCGCTGCCTTTCGAGGGTCGGTCTTGACCCCATACACTCGCCGCCATGAGATCGGCGCTCGTCACAGGCGGCTCCTCCGGAATCGGGCTCGCGCTGGCGCGCATGCTGCGCGCCGAGGGTTACGAGCTCACGCTGGTCGCGCGCCGGCCGGAGCCGCTCGAGGAGGCAGCCCGAGAGCTCGGCGGCTTCGCCGTCCCGGCGAACCTCGGCGACAGCGACGAGTGCCAGCGTGTCGTCGCAGCCCACGCAGACCGGTTCGGAGGACTGAACGTGCTCGTGAACTCCGCAGGCATCGGGATCGGGGGCAACATCGCGACACTCGAGACGAAGAAGATCGACCTCCAGCTCGACGTCAACCTGCGCGCCACGCTCGTCGTCACGCGCGAGGCCCTGCCGCTCCTGCGCGCCTCGAGAGGCCACGTCATCACGCTGGCATCGATCGCCGGGACGATCGCGACCCCGGGTCTAGCCGTCTACGGTGCGACGAAGGCAGCGCTGATCGCATTCACGAACTCGCTCAACCGCGAGGAAGCCGAGCATGGCGTCCGGGCAACTGCAATCTCGCCAGGATTCGTCGCGACCCGGATGACGGAATGGACCGGAATTCCGGTCGAGGAGCAGATCCAGCCCGAGGACGTCGTCGACCTCGTCCGCGCGGTGCTGCATCTGAGCCCGAACGCGCGCGTGCCCCACATTGTCGTAGAACGCCTCGGCGACTCCATCTGAGCCCCACGCGCCTCCGGCGCGGATGTCTCAGGCGTTCAGCTTGTCGTGTACTGCTTGCTCGAGCTCGCTCACCGAGACGACCCCTTCGTACCGATCCACGATCTTGCCCGCGCCGTCGACCAGGAACGTCCACGGCTCAGTCCTGAGCCCCCACTCCTGCAGCCAGAGGTTGTATCCCTTCGCAGGATCGTTGCCCTCGAAGACTTCGACGTGGATGAACCTCACGTCGCCCCCGTCGAACCTGCGCTGAACCTCCTCGACGACGTCGACAACCGGGCCACACGTGCGGCTGGAGCAGAACTTCGGCGTTGCGAACGTGACGACGAACGGCACGCCGGCGGCCAGCGAATCCGCGATCGAGTGCTGGAGCAGCGACTCGTCCGGTGGCGTCCGCGTCGTGAGCTTCGAGAAGTCACGACCCGTGGAAGCGATCGTCGGGGTCTTCGACGCGACCGCCGGGTCGCCGATGTCGAGCGCGGAATCCTTCTTTACGACGACGACGTTCCCGAGCGCCTGAACCTTGATCGCACCACCCTCAGGCTCCGCGAGGAGCCAGTACTTCCCCGGACGAGGAAGCCGGAGTCGGGCCACGTAGATGTGACTCGCATCCGCTACGTCGCCTCCCGGCACCCCGATGCGCTCGAGCTTCGCGCTCGACTCGAGGAATGGCGCCGCCTTCAAGTCGTCGGCGACCCATACGCGCGCAGTCGGAAGCGACACCACCTGGCCCTCCGCATCGACCACGAGAAACGACACGCGGACATCCCCCGGCTCGTGGTTCGCCGTCCCTGGGATAACCGCGACGTCCTCGCCTGGAGCACGCCAGAGCTCCTCCAGCGTCATGCCCTCGCCCGGGTCAGCGAGGGTCGTCGAGTCGCCGCCCGACCCGCCACATCCGGCGAGGAGCAGGCACGCCAACCCGGTCCGTACCACGGCGGGGCGCATACGCGCCCGAGTCTAGCCGGGTGCTAGCTAGTTTCCGTCCGGCCAGGACGGGCGGAGCCTTCCGACCCAAGCCGCCAACAGCACGAGGTTGAGCAGCAACAGCAGCAGTCTCGGTTTCATGGCGACCTCCTTTCCTTAGAAGCGGATTTCCTGGAGCGCCTCGGCGGCGTTCCTGTAGAGCCGTGCAGCCTCGCGGTCTTCACCACGACGTGCGGCCAGGTCCCCCAGAGCGACCCATGCCTCGGTCCGGTGGCTGATCGACGCCATTTGCTCGGCTGCCGCATCTGCCGCACGGAAACACTCTTCCGCCTCGTCAAGTCGTCCGCGCTCCAACAGCGCTCGCCCCAGTACGAGCTGCGACGGACAGACTTCGTGGAGGTAGTCCTCCCGACCCTGCAGCAGAGCAAGCGCATTGCGCGCAAGCTCGTCCGCCTGGTCGTACTCGCCACGGTTCAGGTGAACCCTGGCTATCCCCTCGAGCGCCTGTGCGGCGTCCGCGGGGGAATCCGTATCGAGCGCCCGGGAGTAGGACGCCTTCAGGTGCTCGACTGCGCGCTCCTCGTCCCCAAGGAGAAGCGTGAGACCGCCGAGCATGAGAAGCAGCCGCCCGATGTTTCGCTCGTCGTTCAGTTGCTGATAGAGCTCTTTCGAGCGCTGCGCGTAACTGCGCGACAAGACGTAATGGCCCTGGCGCTGCGAGACCAGCGAGGCTTGGAAGTACGCGTTCGCGATTGCCTCGCGATCGCCCAGGTCCTGCGCGAGCTCGAGCGCGCGCTGGACATCGTCGTGCGCGGCTTCGTAGTCGCGCATGCGTCGATGACACCGGGACCGCCGTTGCAGGATCTCGGACCGGAGCAGATCGCACGGGAGCCCCGAGCGCTCGGCCAGCTCGAGGGCTTCGCCGAAGAGCGCGACAGCCGTCGAGATGCTCGAAAGCTTGTAGCGGCACACCGCAAGCTTGAACAGCACATCAGCCCGGTCGAGGTCGGAAAGCTCGGCGCGCTCGGATAGGCCACGCGCACGCTGGAGAAGATCCATTGCCTGGCGTACGTCACCGAGCTCTTGAAGCGCCCAGGCCTCACCGGACAATGCCCGAAGCTCGAGCACCGCGGAACCCGTGTCGTCGACGCTCGGACGGGCCTCGCGGAACGCGGCGAGCGCCTCGTCGTAGCGATGCGCTTCCGAGAGGGCTTCGGCGCGAGCCAGCATGGCCTCGACCTTGGCGCGTTCCTCCGTGGAGACGCCCGACGACAGAAGGGCCGCGTCTACTCCGAGCCGCTCTGCAAGCCACGAGATCGTCGTGTCCGTGGGGCGCGTTTTGCCGCGCTCGATCTGGCTGATGTACTCCTTCGAGAACCGCTCGCCCGCGAGCTCGGTTTGTGTGAGCCCGGCCGAGACGCGGATCGCGCGCACGCGCTCGCCCAGGCGGGTGCCGGAGGCGGGCGTGGCGGTCGCGGCGGTTTCGATCATGCCCATGTTCAGTGAACTCGGGGTTCAGCCTCGCCGCGCTCCCCCTGGTGGGTGATGTGCGACTCCCCGTAATGAGTGAAGTAAGCGTACTCGAAATCACTTGACCTGACTACTTGACTTTTTCGGACACGGCTCCTATAGTCAGGCTCACACCGCAGACGATCGGACGCCAGATCGGATGCGCGGGCACCACCGCCGGATCCGCCGGTGAGTAGGACGAACGTGACTGGGCCGCAGAGTCACGAATCTCCAGCTCGCCGCCCCGGGAAGGGGTCGCCTCGAACGGAGAACGCCCCCGGAGCCGCAGCCGGGGGCGTTTTCACGTGTGCGGGGGAAACGGATGTTCCCCCGCGTTCCCCCCTTCCTCGTCGGTCGCTACGAGTTACGTGATTCGAGGCCTACGGGCGAATGAATCGCCCTTCGGCCCTCGAGCGCGTACTGGCCTAGTCGACGTTTCCAGAGTGCGGATACGGACAGGTCAGGCGAGAGGTTCGGGGGCCGCGGAGCCCGCGTGCTTCTCGCCGGCGCCTTCGTGCGGACGCACGAGGGTGAACGCGACGATCGCACCTACGGTCGCGATCCCTGCGGCCACAAGGAGCGCGCTCTCGAAGCCGCGCATGAACGCGTCGACCGTCCGCTCGCCACCGGCTTCGGCGGCCACGATCGCGCCGATGATCGCGACCCCCATGGTTCCGCCCACCTGACGCGCGCTGTTGAGAACCGCCGAGCCGACGCCTGCCTTGTCGACGGGAACGCTGCGCGTCGCGGCCGCAGCGCTCGGGGTCATGGTGAGCGCCATCCCCGCGCCGCCGATCAGGAGCGCCGGCAACAGATTCCAGAACGAGGCATCCGCAGTGAGCCGCGAGAACAAGACGAGCTGGACCGCGATGAGGATCATCCCGGCCGTCATGAGACCGCGCGAGCCGATGTGATCGCTCGTCTTTCCGGCGATCGGTGCGACGAGGATGATCAGGATCGTCATCGGCAGGAATGCCGCGCCAGCCTGGACCGCCGAATAGCCGAGGACGTTCTGCATGTACAGCGAGACGAAGAAGAACACCCCGAACATCGCGAGGGCAACGAGCAGCACGACGAGGTTCGCTCCGGCATACGTGCCGCTCCGGAACAACTCGAGCGGGAGCATCGGGTCACGTTGGCGACGCTCGAGCACTACGAATGCGACGAGGGTGACGGCTGCGAGCACGAACGAGCCGAGGATTCGAGCGGAGCCCCAGCCGTACGTGTTGGCCTCGATAAGGCCGTACGTCAGCGCAAAGAGACCCACCGCCGACGTGACGAGACCGGGGAGATCGAGCCGCACGTGGGTCTCGTCGCGCGACTCATCGATGAGGAGGAAGCTCGCGAGAACACCGAGGATCCCGACGGGCACGTTCACGAAGAAGATCCAGCTCCAGTCGAGGTGGTCGGTGATGAGGCCGCCGGCAAGCGGGCCGATCGCCAGCGCGAGGGCCGAGACGCCTGCCCAGATGCCGATCGCTGTCCCCCGCTGGTGCGGCGGGAAGGTCGCCGCGATGATCGAGAGCGTCGCCGGGTTCATGAGCGCCGCTCCGACCCCTTGCAGGACACGAGCGGCGATGAGCATCTCCCCCGAGTCCGCAAGTCCGCAGAAGAGCGACGCAATCGTGAAGACGACGATCCCGATGACGAAGACGAGCCTTCGGCCGTACGCGTCGGCGACCTTTCCGCCGACGAGCATGAGCGCCGCAAACGTCAGCGCATAGCCGGTGACGATCCACTGGAGCTCGGAGAGATCGGTGCCGAGATCACGCTGGATCGACGGCAGCGCGACGTTCACGACGGTGTTGTCGAGCATGATCATGAAGAGGCCGAACGAGACCGCGGCGAGCGTGAGCCACTTGCGGTTCTCCTCTGCGAAGATCCGAGCCTTCATGTCCGAGGAGAGTAGCCAGGCAGCGTCGACCGACTTCACCTGGACGCCGAGCGCAGAGCAACTCGCGAACGCGAACATCGTGCGCCTCGCGAATGCTCTCGGATGCGCTGACTACGACGAGCTGCACCGCGTCTCGATCGAGGAGCCCGACCGATTCTGGCGGACCGTCGTGACCGATCTCGGTATTCCAATCTCGCGCGACTGGAGCGCCGTTCTCGACGACTCGCGAGGTATCGAGTGGACAACCTGGTTCGTCGGCGCGCAACTGAACATCGCGGAGGCGTGCGTCCACCGCTGGGCTCGCGAACGTCCTAGCGAGGACGCCGCTGTCTGGGCGCCCGAAGAAGGAGCTCGGCGATCCCTGTCCTGGGCTGAGCTCTCGCGCGAGGTGCGGCGATTCGCGGAGGCGCTTTGCGCGCTCGGCGTCGAGCAGGGCGACGCCGTCGGAATCTTCCTCCCGATGGCACCCGAAGCCGCGATCGCCTCGCATGCGTGCGCTCATATCGGTGCGGTTCAAGTGCCGATCTTCTCGGGCTTCGCCGGGCCTGCCGTCTCGTCGCGTTTGGCGGACGCGGAGGTCAAGGTCGTCGTGACGGCCGATGCCTCGTATCGCCGAGGGCGGCTAGTTCTCATGAAGGAGGTTTTGGACGAAGCGGTGGCCGACGCACCGGCGGTCGAGAGCATCGTCGTGTGGCGACGAGCCGGCATCGAGTGCCCCATGACCTCGGGTCGCGACGTCTGGTGGGACGAGGTCGTCGCGCACGAGCCGGGCGTGCTCGCAGCGGTGCAGGTCGACAGCGAGGCTCCCTACCTCATCGCCTACACGTCGGGAACGACCGGCCGACCGAAGGGCGCGCTTCATGTCCAGGGCAGTTTTCTGCTTTCGATCGTCCGCGAGACCTCTTACCAGGCCGATTTGCGGCCGCGCGACCGGGCGCTCTTCGCGACGGACATGGGTTGGATCATGGGACCGTGGACAGTCGTGGGGGCCATGGCCTGCGGAGCAACGATTGTCTTCTTGGAAGGCGCACCCGACCGGCCTCCGGACCGCGTATGGACGACGGTCGAGGCCGAGCGCGTGACGATGCTCGGCGTGTCGCCCACACTCGTGCGGGCGCTCATCCCGCACGGCGAGCCTCACTCCGACCTCTCGTCCCTGCGCACTGTCGTGACGACGGGCGAGCCGTGGAATCGGGGTCCATACGACTGGCTCGACGAGCATGTCTGCGGCAGAGGCCGGATTCCGATCGTCAACTGCTCGGGCGGGACTGAGGTCGGCGCCTGCTTCCTGTCCGTCACGATGATGCGCCCGACGAAGCCGTGCTCCCTCGGCTTCCCCGCGCTCGGCGAAGACATGGACGTCTTCGACGACGAGGGGAGATCCGTCCGCGGCGAGGTCGGCGAGCTCGTGTGTAAGCGCGCCTGGCCCGGGATGACCCGAGGGATCTGGCGCGACCCCGAGCGCTACCTCGAGACGTATTGGAGTCGATTCCCCGGTGTCTGGACGCACGGCGACTGGGCCTTGGTCGACGAGGACGGATACTGGTTCCTCCACGGCCGCTCCGACGACACCCTGAACATCGCCGGCAAGCGCATCGGCCCCGCGGAGCTCGAGTCAGCTGCGGTCAACCATTCCGCGGTCGTCGAAGCCGCCGCAATCGGTGTTCCGCATGAGGTGAAGGGCGAGGTCGCGTGGCTCTACTGCGTCCTCGCACCGGGCGCGGACGCAAACGAGGCGGAAGTGCGCGGAGCCGTGGCCCACGAGCTGGGAAAGGCGTTCGCGCCAGATCGCGTCATCTTTGTCTCGGCGCTGCCGAAGACGCGAAGCGCCAAGGTCGTGCGGCGCGCGGTCCGCGCTCGTGCGCTCGGCCAGGACCCGGGTGACCTCTCAACGCTCGAGAATCCGGAAGCGCTCGAGGAAATCGCCCGCGCCGTCTGACGCGCTCGAGGCGACGATCCGAACGCAGTCAGGCTGCGTCGTTAACGCTCCGCGAACGAGGGCGTCCGTACGATGAGACGGTGCCGTTCTTCATCTGCCCGAACTGCAAGGAGCGCTCGGTCGACCTCGACGGCTACGACGGGTTCTCGACCCATGCGGTCCAGTGCCGCAGCTGCGCGTTCGGGTTCCTGTTCGAGCTCCTCGAGGACTACTACCCCGCACCGGGAACCGGCTTCGTGGTCTGCGACCGCGAAACGCGTGTGCTGGCAGCCGGGCGCGGCGTATTCGAGCTCACCGGATACCGCGACGCCGATCTCATCGGACGCGACGTGGTGGAGGCGCTCGCGCTCTCTGACACGTCACCGATCGAGGTCGTCAAAGAGTGGGGCGTTCGGAAGCTCGGACAGGAGCTCGAGATCCGGACGCGCGCGGGCCGCGAGAAGCGCGTGACCGCTGACTTCTTTCCCGCGTACGACGAGGACGGTGGACTTCTCCTCGCGCTGACCCCTCGCTCGTAGGGGCGAGATATCTCGCCCCTACACTCGGGGGACGATCCAGGTTTGCCGCGCGATGGCGAGGAGCTCACCCTCGCCCGCGAAGAGGGCCGTACCCGCAAGGAGTTTGCGGCCGTCCTCTCCGATCGGCCACGCGACAGCGACGCACGTCTCGCCGACCTGCGGCACGCGGTCGATGCGGGCAGTCATGCGCCCAAGGACGGTGTCACCTCGCCCCTCCATCCCTATCGCATAGGCGCCAGGGCAGTCGATCGCAGCCCAGACGACTTCGGGCCCAGTCGTCGAGAAGGTCACCGGTGCAGCGTGGAGGGGCTCGCGCCCGGCCACACTGCCCGCGTACACGCCGAGGCCGTCGCGCTCGTTGCGCACACCGCACGCAAAGCACTCTGCAAAGTCAGGATTCC
>DASTEM010000274.1:0-6845 GCA_035709545.1 Gaiellaceae bacterium
GCGGAAGCGCGATGACGTTGAGGCGGCCCTCCTTCTTCGCCTCGGCGATCATCTCCTTCACCGTTACCGAGCGGCCGAGCAGCGGCGGATCTGCCATCGCTCGCTGCCGAGTCGCCAGCGCAACGTCGGAGAGCGAGAAGATGGTGAGACCTGCTCCCGCTGCGGCGCCGCGCCTCAGGAACTTGCCTCGATCGATCTTCTCCTCCTCGAGCCGGCGCAGGAACTCGTACTCCTGCTCCTGATAGTCCTCCATCTCACCTCCTTGTGGTGAACACGCACTCGTGGTTTCACCCTCGATGATCCCCTCTGTCACCTCTCTCCTGTGGTGAGCAAGTGGAGAAGAAGTGATCGTATGAGATCGCGTTCCATTGTGCAATCAGCCGTTCCGCCGCGCCGTTGCGACCTTCGGACGTAGGCTCTTACAGCGGATGGCTGACCCCTGGAAGGCAGATGGAGAGTGGCTGCGGTGCGCCCTGCATGCGCACACGACCCGCTCGGACGGTGAGCTCGCGCCGAGGCATCTGGCACGGCACTACGCACGCGCCGGCTACGACGTGCTGGCGATCACCGACCACTGGCGGATCTCGGGCGACAACTCCGTCGACGGTCTCGTCGTCATTCCGAGCGTCGAGCTCAATTGCATCCTCCCGGGAGCGCGCGACGGGCACGTGCTCGGCTTCGGCGTCGCAGCGGCGAAGGAGGAGCTCCACGCGCTCGCGCAGGAGCATGCCGACCTCGGGACCACGGCCGACTGGATCGAGACGCACGGCGGCACTTCGTTTCTGGCGCATCCCTACTGGACCGGGGTGACACCAGGGACGCTCGAGCTCCCTGAGAACGTCATCGGTATCGAGGTCTACAACGCCGGCTGCGAGCTCGAGGTCGGACGTGGCCTGTCCGCCGTCCACTGGGACGAGCTCCTCGAGGCCGGACGCCTCTGCCCCGCCATCGCGACGGACGACTCCCACCACCCGGGCTTCGACTCGGATCTAGCGTGGACGTGGGTACGGGCCGGCGAGCGTACGCACGATGCAGTGCTCGCGGCCCTCGCATCGGGCGCTTTCTACTCGTCGACAGGTCCGCTCATCGAGGACATCCGGCTCGACGGGGACGCGGTCGAGGTGCGCTGTAGCCCGTGCCGGTCGGTAACGCTCGTCTCCGGGAGAGCGACGGGGGCCGCAGTCAACACCGGTCGCCTCGGGTACCGGCACGCCGGCCGCGAGCTCGCATGCGACGAGGACGGGCTCGTCGTGTATGCGCGGCTGGATGTACCGCCTTCTGCGCGGCATGTACGCATCGAGGTCTTGGACGCCAAAGGGAGGAAAGCGTGGGGGAACCCGCTTCGCGTCTAGACCGAGCCAGCATCGTCGAGGAGCTCGCCGGAACGCACTACGACCTGCTGGTCATCGGCGGCGGGATCATCGGCGCCGGAATCGCCGCGCACGCCGCCCGCATGGGCCTGGCCGTCGCGCTCGTGGACGCGGGCGACTTCGGGAGCGGGACTTCGAGCTCCTCGTCGAAGCTCATCCACGGCGGGCTCCGGTATCTCAGGCTGGGCGACATCCGCCTCGTCCGCGAGGCGCACCACGAGCGGCGCGTGCTGACGAAAGTCGTCGCTCCACACCTCGTTCGGCGAACGCCGTTTCTCTTGCCGCTTTACGAGGGCGGACCGTACCGCCCCGCGTTCGTCCAGAGCGGGATCGTCCTCTACTCGCTGCTCGCCCGCTCGCGCATCAACTGGCTCGTCACCCCGGCAGAAGCCAGCCGGCTGGTGCCGTCGTTGAGACGCGACGGTCTTCGCTCCTGCGCGCTCTACGCGGATGCGACGACGAACGACGCCCGCCTCTGCCTCGAGAACGTCCGCGCCGCGGCCGCGGCCGGAGGGTGTGTCCTGAACTACGCCGAGGTCGTCGCCTTACGTTCGTCGGGCGGTCGCGTGGTGGGCGCCGAGGTGCGGGTAGACGGAGTGGACGTCGCGGTCGAGGCGCGCGCAGTCGTCAATGCGGCGGGGCCCTGGGTCGATCACGTTCGCCGGCTCGAGGATCCACGGCTCGGGACGTCGGTCAGGCTGAGCAAGGGAGCTCACGTCTTGGTGGAGCACCACGGCGAGTGGGCCGCCGCGCTGACCGTCCCGCAGGACGACGTCCGCGTGACCTTTGCGGTGCCCTGGTACGACATGTTGCTTCTCGGCACTACCGACACCGAGCACGACGGCGATCCCGGAGACGTCGCCGTCACGGCGAGCGAGACCGAGCAGATCCTCGCCGAAGCGGCCGTGGCGCTGGGCCCGGACGTCGTGGCTCGAGATCGCGTCCGCGCGACGTACGCCGGTCTCCGTGTGTTGCCCGCGGGCGAGGGCGAGAGTGTCAACGCACGTCGGGAAACCGTGTTCACACGGAGCCCTGGCGGGATGCTGAACGTCGCGGGAGGCAAGCTCACGACGTACCGTCGAATCGCGCTCGAGGCCCTTTCCCGGCTGCGGTCCGAGCTCGGGGTCCATCGCGTCGACAAGCGGCCGTGGCCGCTCCCAGGCGCGGTCGGGCTTGCGAACGCCTCGCTACCCGTCGAACTCGAGCACGAAATACAGGCGCATCTCCTGCATCTGTACGGAAGCAACGCCGCCGAGCTCCTCGCACCTGCCGCCGAGGACGCGTCACTGCTCGAACGCCTCGACCCGAGTGGCCCGGACATCGTCGCTCAAGCCCGGTATGCCGTCACGCACGAATGGGCGCGAAACGCGGAGGACATTCTGGAGAGAAGGACGACCTGCTTCCATCGCGGGCTCGCCGGCGAGTCGGCACGAGGTCGCGTTCAAGCCGTGCTCGAGACGGCCTCGCCTGCGGCGCGCGCCGGTGGGTAACGTTGAGGCGATGACGGTCGAGATCCTCTTCTGCCCAACCTGAAGCGGCTACGACACGCGGGCCGCGAGTCTCGCGGCCGAGATCACGTCGAGCACCGGCGCTGCGGCGAAGGCCAGACCCGGAGGACGCGGCCAGTTCGACGTCGTCGCCGACGGAACACTGGTCTTCTCCAAACAGGACAAGGGACGCTTTCCCGCGGACGGCGAGGTCCTCGCGCTGCTCCGCGGTTAGCGGAGCAGGAAGCCGTCGCCGAGCGGGTCGGCGGGATCGAGCGTGAAGACGTGCTCCCCGGTGCGGTAGGCACTCCCTTCCACCTCGGTGACGACCGCTGGTATCCCGGCGACGTCCGTCTCGGCGACAACACGGCCGTGGAACTCGGAGCCGACGATGCTGAGGTGTCGGAGCTCCTCGCCGCGTGGTAGCCGCCCGCTTCGGTCGAGGAGTGCGAGCCGTGCCGAGGTCCCGCTGCCGCACGGCGAGCGATCGACCTCGCCGTCGGCGAAGACGGTGACGTTGCGCTGGGTCAGAGGAGCGTCGCCCTCCTCCTGCCAGAAGATCACGCCGTAGACGTCCCGAAGTTCAGGCTCGATCGGGTGGACGACGTCCTGCCACGCCTCGATCTCGCGCTTGAGCTCACGGCCGAGCTCGATCAGGCGGGGGAGCTCGACCGACTCGACCCGCTCCTGCACGGACGCGTAGAACGCGCCGCCGAAGGCGATGTCGACTGTGCACCTGCCGAGCTCGACACCTTCCGCCCAGACGAACGACGGGACGTTTCGGAAGCGAACCGAGCGCACGCGCCCGTTCTCGACCTGCGCCCATGTGTCGAGCCGTCCCGAGGGGACGTCGACGACGACGTGGTTCTCCCCCTCCGATCGCTCGACGATCCCCTCGTCGAGCGCCCACGTGACGAGTGCGATCGTCCCATGCCCGCACGCGGTCGAGTAACCCGCGTTGTGGAAGAAGACGACACCGAGGTCGGCGTCGGAGTCGTTCGGCTCGACGACGAAGCAGCCGTACATGTCGGCGTGACCGCGGGGCTCGTGAACGAGCAGCTTGCGAACGTTGTCGAGGCGCGAGAGAGCGTCGCGCCGCTTGTCGAGAATCGTGGCCCCGCGCGGCGACTCCACGCCTCCCGTGACGATCCGGAAGGGCTCGCCACCCGTGTGGTAGTCGACCGTGTGTAGCTCCACGCGCGTTACTGCCCGCGAAAGTCAGGAGCGCGCTTCTCGAGAAACGCTTGGACGCCTTCGGCGAAGTCTTCAGTCCCGGTGGCGACCTGCTGGAGCGCGGCCTCGAGCTCGAGCTGCTGCTCGAGCGACGCCGTATAGGCGTGGTCGAAGAGCTGCTTCGTCATCGCAACGGCGCGGGTCGGCAGCGCGGCATACCAGACGGCGAGCTCGGTGGCACGCTCCTCGAACTCATCTGCAGGCCATACCTCCGAGACCAGGCCCCAGCTGAGAGCCTCATCCGCCCCAAGCCGCCGGTTCGACACCATCCACTCGAACGCGCGCGAGAAGCCGAGCAGCCGGTGGATGAACCACGTGCCACCCGCATCGGGAACGAGCCCGATCCCGATGAAGCCGGGAACGAACGACGCCTGATCCGACGCAACGCGTACGTCGCACGCGCACGCGAGCGACAGGCCGGCACCCGCGCACGCGCCGTTGATCGCCGCGATCACCGGCTTCTCGAGCGCCCGAATGGCGCGGATGTTCGGGTGATACGTCTGCTCGAGCGTGTCGCGGATAGCGCCGGGAAGCTCCTGAAACTCACGCAGATCCTGTCCCGAGCAGAACCCGCGCCCGGCGCCGGTGATGACGACGGCGCGCACTGCCGGATCCGCCGCTTCCTCGAGCGCGGCCGCGAGACCTCCGTGCAGCGCGCGGTTGATCGCGTTGTAGACGTCGGGCCGGTTGAGCGTGATCGTGAGAACAGCGTTCTCGCGCGATGTCAGAACCTCGTCCGCCATTTACTCCTCCTTCGCGCGTTCGAGGAACGCCCGCACGGCGCCCTGCGCTTCGTCGCCGAGCATGGACATCGCGAGCCAGTCGCGAGCGTGGCCAATGGTCTGGTGCCACGCGAGGTCGCGCCACACGTTGAGCTGCTGCTTGGCGTAGCGCGTCGTCTGCGGGAGCCGGGCAGCCAGCTTCTCGACCCACTCGTCGACGACAGCGTCGAGCTCGCTCTCCGGAACCGCCCGGTTGACGAGCCCCCACTCGGCGGCCCGCGCCGCAGGGATCTCGTCGCAGAGGAACACGATCTCGCGGGCGCGCCGGTCTCCGACCATGAGCTGGAGCCATTGCGTCGCACCGCCGGCGGGAACCGAACCGTGCTGAAGACCGACGTGGCGGACGAACGCCGTGTCGACCATCACCGACAGGTCGCACGCCATCTGCAGCTCGTTCCCTCCGCCGACCGCGATCCCGTTGACACGCGCGATCGTCGGCTTGCCGATCTCGCGTAGCCGGTCGTGCATGTCCTTGAAGGCGCCGAACCACTTCCAGTACTCGCTCGAGTTCCCGAGCAGCTCATCGCCCCACGAGCGAAGGTCGGCCCCGACGCAAAAGGCGCGCCCTGTCCCCGTGACCACGACAGCGCGTACATCGTCGTCCCACGACGCGTCCTCGCACGCTCGCGCGATCTCTCGCAACATCCGGAAGTCGAACGCGTTCAGCACGTCCGGCCGGTTGAGCCGGATCGTGGCGCGCGGTGGAGCTTTCTCGTAGACGATCGCCTCGAAGCCGAGCTCTGATGGATCCTGGGGACTAGGGTGCGTCGGCTCGCTCACTCGACCGATGCGAAGTGGACGTGGAACGGGATTCCGAGGCCCATGGCGTGCTTCCCTGTCTCCGCAAACTCGGGCGTTCGAGCCGCCGACTTGAACGCGTCCATGTCGGCGAACTCCCACTCTGCGTAGTAGCGATGCAGTGGCTCGCCCATCGGAGCACCGAACACCTTCCCGTGCCTGAAGGTGCCGCCTTCGACGCGGCGACAAAGATCGGCGTGCTGCTCGAACCGCTCGGCGTCGGGCTCCTCGTCGTACACGATGAAGACTCGGATCACTGGCTGCTCCCTTCGTCGGGGACGCCGGGGAGCGTATAGCGTCCTCGCGGTGAGCTCGACCTGGTTCGCGGCAACACTCGCCTCTGCGGCGGGCCTGGGCGGCGCCGTTCAAATCGCGGTGCAGGGACGCCTCGGCGACCGCGTCGGCACCATCGAGGCGCTAGCAACGGCCTCGCTTATCGGGGGACTTGTCGCGCTCGTCGTCCTCCTCGTCGCCCGTCGATCTCTGTCCGGCCTCGGCGATGCGTTCGGCTCCCCGAAGTGGATGCTGCTCGGCGGCGTGATGAGCGCGCTCATCATCCTCGCCATCACGGTCGCCGGTCCGCGCATCGGCATCGTCGCCACGACATCGGTCCTGATCGCGGCCCAGTTCACCCTTGCCACAGTGATCGACCGGTACGGCTGGTTCGGAGTGGAGCGGGTCGCGGTGAGCTGGCAGCGCGTGGTGGGACTCGCGCTCCTCGCGGTGGGCGCGGCGCTCACGCTTCGGCGGTGAGCGCGAGCAACGCTCTGCAGGGACTACAGCCGGCCGCGGTTTGGGAACGGTTCGCCGAGCTCACCCGGATCCCCCGCCCCTCGAAGCAGGAAGCCGCGGCACGCGAGCACGTCCTTGCGTGGGCGCGGGCCCGACGGCACGAGACGGCGGTCGACGCAGAGGGCAACACGGTGGTTCGCGTTCCCGCCTCGCCGGGCCGCGAGGGCGCCGTGACCGTCGTCCTCCAGTCCCACCTGGACATGGTCTGCGAGCGCGATCCCGGAAGCCCGTACGATCCGCGTGAGGGACGAATTCACGTCGTGCTGGACGGCGACTGGCTGGCTGCCGAAGGGACGACCCTCGGGGCGGACAACGGCATCGGCGTCGCCGCCGCGCTTGCGGTCGTGGACGATCCCGCGATCGAGCATGGCCCGCTCGAGCTC
>DASTEM010000275.1:0-24950 GCA_035709545.1 Gaiellaceae bacterium
ATCGGCGGCGGCGGCGCGCGGATCACGGGCATCGACACGTTCCAGGAGGCCAAGGAGATCGCGCTCGTGCTCCAGACCGGCGCGCTCCCGGTCAAGTTCGAGACCCTCGATCGGACCGACATCTCGGCGACGCTCGGCAAGGACTCCCTCGTGGAGGCCCAGCGCGCCGCAATCGGCGGGCTGATCCTGGTCGCGATCTTCCTCCTCCTCTTCTACCGCTTCCTCGGTCTCGTGGCGGTCGCCGGTCTCGGCATCTACGCGGCCTTCCTGTACGCGACGATTCTCATCTTCAACGTCACGCTCACGTTGCCGGGCTTCGCCGGCCTGGTGCTGACGTTCGGAGTCGCTGCGGATGCGAACATCGTCATCTTCGAGCGGATCAAGGAAGAGGTGCGTGCCGGCAGATCGGTGCGCGCAGCCATCGCGCAGGGATACAAGAAGGGCTTCGCGACGATCGTCGACGCGAACGTCGTCACCGCCATCACGGCGATGGTCCTGTTCTCCGTCGCGACCGCAAGCGTGCGCGGGTTCGCACTCATGCTTCTCCTAGGAACCGCGCTCTCGATGCTCACGGCAGTCTTGGCGACCCGTGCGATCCTGGCGCTCATCGGCGGCTTCGGCTGGATCGACAACCCACGCTTCATGGGGGCGACGGGCCAGGGGATTCCCCGCTGGCTGCGGTGGGACTACATCGGCAGGCGGCGAATCTGGTTCGCGATCTCCGGATCGGTCGTCGCGCTCTCGATCGCCGCCATCGCCATCAACGGGTTGAACCTGGGCATCGACTTCAAGGGCGGCACGCAGCTCACCTTCCGCACGACCCAGCCCACGTCGCTCGAAGAGGTTCGGGGCGAGGCTGCCCGAATCGGTCAGGCGGGCGCGGTGATCCAGGGGCGCGGCGCGTCCGTCGACGGGAGCTACACGAGCTTCCAGATCCGAACGGAGTCGCTCTCGAGCGAAGAGCAAAGCACGCTACAGCAGGGGCTCGCCGACGCTGTCAGCGGAACGTCTTTCGGCGCGAAGAGCGTCTCCGAGAGCTTCGGTCGCCAAATTGCCAACAACGCGTTGCTCGCGATTCTCGTGAGCCTGCTTCTCATCGTCGCGTACATCTCGGCGCGCTTCCAATGGAAGTACTCGGTCGGTGTCCTCGTCGCGCTTGCGCACGACGTGATCATCACGGTGGGGATCTACGCGCTCACGGCGCGTGAGGTATCGACCGCAACGGTCGCGGCGATTCTCACCGTGCTCGGCTACTCCATCTACGACACGATCATCGTCTTCGACCGTATGCGGGAAAACGTCCCGCTCATGCGGCGCGCATCGTTCCGCGTCATCGGGAACGTCTCGATGTGGGAAGTGCTCCCGCGCTCCCTGGCGACGACGTTCATCACGCTGCTACCTGTCGCTTCGCTGTACGTCTTCGGCGGCGACACGCTCAAGGACTTCGCTTTCGCACTCCTCGTCGGCATCGGCTCCGGCGCGTATTCGTCGATCTTCCTGGCGGCGCCACTTGTCGCAGCGCTCAAGGAGCGCGAGCCCGAGTTCCAGCGACGCCGTGACGATCTCGGCGCTCTCGAGGGCATGACCACCATCGGCGGAGCACTGCTCGACGAAGGTCACGACGAAGAGGACGATTCAGCGGGAGAAGCGGTCAAGCCGCCCCGTGGGCCGGCCCCGACGCCCGCCCCGGTTACGGCGACCGCAGGCATAGCCGGATCTACGTCGTCGAAACGTGAGCGCCGCCGTCAGCGGCGCGCATCGAGGCCACATGGCCGATCCCGCTAGCGACCGGAACCCGCTCGAGACCCTGACTCTTGCCGGGCTCGGTGCGGTCGCGCTCGCTGCGGAACGCGCCGATCGTCTCGCGGCCGAGATCGCGACTCGGTTCGGAGTCGATCGTGACCAGGTACGGGCTGCCATCACCGACGTCTTCGAGAGCTGGCGCAGAGAGGCCGGTCGCCTCGGCGACTCGACCGGTAGCACGGCCTCGCGTGTCGCGAGCGAGCTCGGAGTGGCCTCGAAAGACACCGTCGACGAGCTCGAGCTCCGCGTCGCGCAGCTCGAGCACCGCCTGAGACTGCTCGAGCGCGCGTAGGGCGAGATATGTCTCGCCCCTCCAACCACGTGGAGTAGGAGATTTGTAGGGGTGAGATGTATCTCGCCCCTACAATCTCACGCATGGCCGGGACGGAGGCACGGCCGCAACGGAGCCTCGGTCGTCTCTCTGAGATCGCCCAGGTTGCTGCGCGGCACGGGTTTGGCTACTTCCTCCGCAGGAACCGCTTGGACGACCTTGCGCCCGGACTCGACGGTACGACGACGGCGAACGGGTCAGACCGCGGTCGGCGTCTTCGCGAGATGCTGGACGAGCTCGGTCCGACCTTCGTCAAGTTCGGGCAGCTGCTCTCGACCCGGCCCGACGTCGTTCCGCCGGACATCGTCGCCGAGCTCCGCGGCTTGCAGGACGACGTCTCGCCCGTTCCCTTCATGCAGATACGGGAGGTCCTGGAGTCCGAGCTCGGTCTCACCACCGACCGCGCGTTTCTCGAGCTCGACTTCGCGCCGATCGCGTCAGCCTCGATCGGCCAAGTGCATCGCGCGGTGCTCCCGGACGGGCGGGAGGTCGTCGTCAAGGTTCAGCGTCCCATGGCCGCTGGACAGATCGAGGCGGACATCGGACTTCTCTACCAGGCGGCCAAGCTCTTGAAGGAGCGCGTCAAGGCGCTCGAATTCATGGATCCCCAAGAGCTCGTCGATGAGTTCGCGCGCTCGATCCGGCTGGAGCTCGACTACGGGCACGAGGCTCGGAACGCGGAGACCTTCCGGCGGAACTTCGCGCGCGCGGAAGGCGTCGTCGTTCCCGGCGTGATCCGGCAGTACTCGACCACGCGCGTTCTCACTCTCGAGTACCTGCAGGGAACGAAGGTCGCGGACCTCGATCTAGCGACGCTCCGACCCGACGAGCGGCGCGACATCGCCTATCGCCTCGCGGACGTGTGGATGACCATGGTGTTCCGGCACGGCTTCTTCCACGCCGACCCGCATCCGGCGAACATCTTCGTTCTCGAATCCGGCGAGCTGGGTCTCGTCGACTTCGGGCAGGCCGAGAAGCTCACCGACGACGACATGGCGAAGCTCACACGCCTCTTCGTCGATGCCGCGACCGAGAACATCGACGCGATCCCGCGACGCCTCCGCGACCTCGGCGTTCGCTACGCGCCCGAACGCGAGCAAGAGTTCCGTGGGGAGCTGCGTGTCCTCTTCGATCGCTACTACGGCACCCGTCTGGCGGACATCGACCCGCTTCAGGTGATTCGCGAGGCGTTTCAGCTCATCTACTCGCTGAACCTCAGGCTGCCGAGCCGATTCGTCATGCTCGACAAGGCGATCGCGACGCTTGCATCGGTGGGGCAGGAGGTGTATCCGGAGTTCAACGTCTTCGAGGTGGCGAGGCCATATGCGCGTGGGCTACTCGTCGATCGGTTTCATCCCCGGGCCGTTTCGCAGCGCGCTCGCGTGGAAGCGCTCGCGCTGGGCGCGGTCGCGCGAGAGTTCCCGTACCAGGTCAGCGACATCCTCGAGCGATTGCGAGAAGGAACATTTCAGATCCGGGTCGAGAACACCGGCATCGACGAGCTCGACGATCACATCGACAAGGCATCGAACAGATTGGCGGTCGCGCTCGTTGTGGCCGGCGGGCTGCTCGGGTCGGCGATCATCGGCGTCTTCGCCGACGGCGGCCCGCACGTCCTGGGGCTCCATCTGCTTTCGGTTGTCGGATTCGCCATGTCGGGAGCGTTCGGGCTTTGGCTCGTCTGGGGCGTCCTGCGCCACGGCCGCCTCTGAAGTCGCTCCTGCGGCACCAGGCATCCTGCTCCCCGGGGACGAGCCCGATCTGGCCTACTGAGGAACGCTTGTCACGATTTCGCCCGAAAGGACATCTGGCGCATCTTCGGAGCCGTGGCTAGCGTCGGCATCATGCCGAGCGCCGTCCTCGTCGCCGAGCCTGAGTCCGAGACACGCGAGTCCCTCGGTCGACAGCTGCGTGACGACGGCTTCGACGTCATCGGAGCCGCGCGACGCAGCGAGGCGCTCGAGCTCGCCGAACGAGCCCGTCCGGACGTCGTTCTCCTCGCCGAACTCGACCTCTGCCTTCGGCTCCGGCGCGGTGAGCCGGGGAGAACGTGGGATCGAAACGTGCCCGTCATCGTGCTCGCTCCGTCCTCGGATCCCTTGGAGCGCGTACGCGCTCTCGAGCGTGGCGCCGACGACGTCATGGGACGGCCGTTTGCGTACGACGAGCTACTCGCGCGCATCCGAGCGCTTCTACGTCGGACATCGGTCGGCGCCGCTGACGTTCTCGTTGCCGACGACATCGTGGTCGACAAGCGGACGAGGCGGATTTCCGTGCGCGACACGATGGTCATCCTGTCGGCGAAGGAGTTCGAGCTTCTCGTCCGGCTCGCGGTCGAGCCCTACCGCGTGTTCACGAAGGAGGAGCTGCTGCGCGAGGTGTGGGGGTTCCGGGCCTTGGGGCGGACGCGCACCTTGGAATCGCACGCCTCGCGGCTGCGCAAGAAGCTCCGAGTCGCAGAGGACGACCGCTACATCGTGAACGTGTGGGGCGTCGGCTACCGGCTACTCGAGTAGTCGAGTAGCACTCGTTGCCTACCGCGCGCCCTCGAGCTCGAGCAGCGCGATCTTCTTGTCGAGCCCGCCCGCGTAGCCGACGAGGTCTCCGCTGGCACCTACGACCCGGTGGCACGGCAGGACGATCGGGATTCGGTTTCGGTTCATCACCGTGCCGACGGCGCGAGCGGCTTTTGGATTTCCGACCGCGGCCGCGAGCGCACCGTACGTCGTCGTCTCGCCGTAGCGCACGCGTGCGAGTTCGTGCAGGACCGACACGGTGAAGGGAGGAAGCGCGCGGAGATCGAGCGTGAGGTCGAAGACGCGGCGCCGCCCGGCGAAGTATTCGTCCAGCTCGCGGCGGGCCGTATCTACCGACTTCGGCGAACGAAGCACACAGGGCCCGGCGATCCTCGCCAGCCGCTCGAGCTGATCCCCCGGATCGGACTCGAACGAGATCGCGGCCAGACCCCGCGGCGACGCCGCCACGAGCAGCTGACCGATCGGAGAGTCGAGGACGTCGAACCCCATGTCGACCAGCTCGAGGGTGACGGCGGCTTCACGGAAACGATGGTCGAGGTCGGGTGAGATGCTCATGAGGAGACGCTCCTTCGTATGCGACGGACACCGGTCGATGCGGCCTGGCGAGCGGCATCCGGAGTCGACCCGAGCGCTGAGGCGATCTGGTCGTAGGAGAGGTCGTAGCCATAGCGAAGCACGACTGCGGCGCGCTCCGTGCGCGGCAGCCCGTCGGTCAACTCGGCGAGATCCTCGTATGCCGGGCGGGAGTCCTCCGCTGCTGCGTCGACGAGCTCTGCCACCGGTCTTGCCCGGCGGAGCGCATCGAGGGCGACGTTCTGCGCAATGGTGAGCACCCAGGCCCGGAGGTGCTCCCCGTGATCGAGGCGGCGATAGGCCTTGAGTGCCCGCAGGAACGTCTCCTGAAAGGCATCGTCGGCGCGATCGGTGCCGAGGCGCCGCCGAAGCAGGCGCAACACCTCGACGCTGTGCTGCTCGTAGAAGCGCTCGAATGGTGGGATCGCCACGGCGTGCATCATCGTCATCCAACGCACGCACGCGCGCATTTGTGAGCATGCAGGTATGAGGGCGGCTGTCGTCGGCCACGTGGAGTGGATGGAGTTCATTCCGGTCGCGCACGTCCCGAGCCGGGGTGAGATCGTTCATGCGGAGGAGTCGTGGGAGCAGGCTGCCGGGGGAGGAGTGGTCGCCGCGGTTCAGCTCTCGCAGCTCGCCGACGAGGTGCAGTTCTTCACCGCGCTCGGAGCCGATGACCGGGGGGAGCGCGCCCGCCTCGAGATCGAGGCCCGTGGGATCGAGGTCCACGCGACGTCCGCGGTTGGGCCGCAGCGCAGCGGCGTCACGTTCGTCGACGACACGGGGGAGCGGACGATCACGACGATCGGCCGGAAGCTGCACCCACGCGGACACGACGACACGCTCCCGTGGCACGAGCTCGAGCGCTGCGACGCCGTCTACTTTTGCGCCGGAGATGCGGATGCGCTCCTGCTCGCGCGGCGTGCGCGGGTACTCGTGGCAACGGCGCGCGAGCTGGCGACGCTGCGCCACGCTTCGATAGAGCTCGACGCGGTCGTCTCGAGCGGGAAGGACGAGGCGGAGCTCTATCGGACCGGTGACCTCGATCCCGAACCGCGGCTGATCGTCACGACATCGGGCGCGCTCGGCGGCTGGGCGCAACCAGGCGGGCCGTACACGGCGGCTTCGCTTCCACCCACGACGGTGGATTCCTACGGCGCCGGCGACTGCTTCGCGTCCGGTCTCGCATTTGCCCTTGGCGCAGGGCTGGAAGGGCTGCCGGCGCTCGACTTCGCCGCCCGCTGCGGCGCCGGTGCGCTCGCGGGCGCCGGCGTCCACGCCGAGCGCATTCCGCTTCCCTAGACACTTCGGCTCCGAGTGGGGCGGAGGGGTTGCGTAGTGGGGGAAAGTGGAGTAAGGTGGGGCTCCGTGGGAAGACCACCTCGGACCCTGCGATGTTCTACGGAAAACACGAGCACACGGTCGACGAGAAGAACCGGCTCACCTTGCCGGCGAAGTTCCGCGATGCGTTGTCCGATGGCGTCGTCCTCGCGCGCGGCATCGACCGGAACATCGACGTCTACCCGCGAGGGAGCTGGGACGCGAGCATCGCACGAATCGCAGAGCTGGACTCGCTCAC
The DNA here is from genome assembly GCA_035709545.1 of Gaiellaceae bacterium. Classification (GTDB taxonomy): domain Bacteria; phylum Actinomycetota; class Thermoleophilia; order Gaiellales; family Gaiellaceae; genus GMQP-bins7. The sequence goes on from DASTEM010000275.1 coordinate 6,824, forward strand.
ACGGGAGGCTCGCGAGATGAAGCGCTACCTGTTCGCGGGAGCTTCGGTTGCCGAGCTCGACAAGCAGGGCCGAGTGCTCGTTCCACCGGATCTTCTCTCGCATGCGGGCCTCGGCAAGGACGTCGTCGTCGCGGGCGTGCATGACCACATCGAAATCTGGGACCGCGCCCAGTGGGCGGGTCACGTGAGTGCGATCGAAGGGAGCGTTGGCGATGTTGCCGAACGTGCAGCGGACAGACGCAGCTGATCACGTCCCCGTGCTCGCGGAGGAGGTGCGCGAGCTCCTCGCCGTGCAGCCAGGGGAGACGATCGTCGACGGCACGTTCGGAGCAGGAGGGCACTCACGCCTGCTCGCCGCCGATCTGCAAGGGAGCGGCAAGCTCGTCGCGATAGATCGAGATCCGACCGTTCGGTCCTACTTCGATCGCGTAAAGGCGTCGACCCGTGGCGTGCAGATGCGATTCCTCCGCGGCGACTACGCCGTTGTCCTGTCGCAGCTCGCCGGAAACGGTGTTCGCGCCGATGCGGTCCTCCTCGACCTCGGTCTGAGCTCGATGCAGGTCGATCGACCGGAGCGCGGCTTCTCGTACGCCACCGACGCGCCGCTCGACATGAGGATGGACGCTTCCGCCGAGCTCAGCGCGGCCGACGTCATCGCGACCTGGGAGGAGCGCGAGCTCGAGACGATCTTTCGACGGTACGGGGAGGAGCGGTACGCCCGTCAGATCGCGCGTGCAATCGTGCGCCGCCGGGGTGAGACTCCGATCGAGCGTACGGGACAGCTGGTCGATGTTGTTCGGGCCTCCATCCCTGCGCCAGCTCGCTTCGGCGACGGGCATCCGGCGAAGCGGGTCTTCCAGGCTTTGCGCATCGAGGTCAACCACGAGCTCGAATCCCTCGAGGCCGGGCTTCCGCCCGCGTTCGAGATGCTGAGGCCCGGTGGTCGGCTCGTGGTCATCAGCTTCCACTCGCTCGAGGACCGCATCGTGAAGCGGTTCCTCCGCGACCGTGCGCGCGGCTGCACGTGCCCGCCCGAGTTCCCGATTTGCATCTGCGGTCACGAGCCCGAGCTCCGGATTCTCACGCCGAAGCCCGTGCGGCCGTCGGCGCGTGAGATCGACCACAACCCGCGCTCGAGCTCCGCGCGGTTACGGGCGGCCGTCAAAGTCTGATGTCGACAATCGCGCAGGGCGCTCGCACCGGACGCGCTCGCGCCCGCACCCGAGGCGCGACGCGGCGGAGTTCCTGGGTGCTCGGCGGCGGCGTCTTCTGGATCGTCGTCTTTGCCGTCCTGCTCGCGGGGGTCGTCGCCGTGAACGTAACCGTGCTCCGACTGAATCTCCAGCTCGATCAGGTCGGGCGTGAGCGGACGGAGCTCCGCGCCGACATCTCACGACTGCGGTCCGAGATCTCGCGCGCGTCCACGTCGTCGCGCATCGATCGGCTGGCACGGAGCGAGCTGGGACTCGTGAAGGCGGACTCCGACGAGCTGATCTTCGTGCGCATCGGCCGGTGAAGGCGGCCTCGACCAACCGGCGGATCGTTCTCCTGGCAGGGCTGTTCGTGACGCTCTTCGCCGTCGCTCTCGGGCGTGCCGTCTGGCTTCAGGCCGTGAAAGGGCCTGAGCTGGCAGCGATGGCCCTACGCCAGCACCGTGAGACGATCGTCGTACCGGCGGCCCGTGGCACGATCTTCGACCGCAACGGCGAGCCGCTTGCGATCGGGGAGCAGGCGACGACTGTGTACGCGAATCCTCGACAGGTCGATCGTCCACGCGATCTGACGCTCGCCGCGGGGAAGGCGCTCGGAGTAGACCCCGGCGTCGTCTATCCGCTGCTCGTCGATCGCGCGCGCGGGTTCGTCTACGTGGCCCGGAAGGCCGATCCGCTCGAGGCAGAGGAGCTCGAGAAGCTCGGGTTCGCCGGCCTAGGGTTCTACCCGGAGGAGCTGCGAACGTATCCGCAGGGTCCTGTCGCAGCTCAGGTGCTCGGGTTCGCCGGTCTCGACAACAAGGGCCTCGAGGGGCTGGAGCGGTCGCTCGAAAGCGTGCTTGCAGGCCGTCCTGGGAGCCAGACGGTCGTCAAAGACCCGTTTGGTCGTGCGCTCGACGTCGTCTCCACGAAGCCGGAGACGCCCGGGAAGAACGTCCGCCTCACGATCGACCACCAGATCCAGGCGAACGCCGAAGCCGTCCTCCAGGAGACCGTGCGCCGGTGGGGTGCCCGCGCAGCGTCGGCAATCGTGATGGATCCGCACTCGGGATCCGTGCTCGCTATGGCGGTTGCGCCTCGCTTCAACGCGAACCGCTTCCCGACGACACGGCCCGATCGCCGGCGGAACCGTGCGATAACGGACACGTACGAGCCCGGCTCGACGTTCAAGCTCGTGACGGTCGCGGCGGCGCTACAGGAGGGCATCGTGGGCCCGTCGACATCGTTCCGGCTTGCGCCCAAGATCCAGGTCTCGGATCGCGTCATCCGTGAGGCGCATTCGCGCGGCACGCAGCGAATGTCGGTCCGACAGATCGTCGAGTTCTCGTCCAACATCGGGACGATCACGATCGCGCAGCGGCTCGGCGAGGGCCGGCTCGCGTCGTGGATCGACCGCTTTGGATTCGGCGAGCCCACGGGGATCGACTTCCCCGGGGAGTCGGCGGGCTTCGCTCTCCCGCTCGACCGGTGGTCGGGCTCCACCATCGGAACCGTCCCGATCGGACACGGAATCGCGGTCACCCCGATTCAGATGGCACGGGCCTACGCTGCGATCGCGAATGGAGGCCTGCTCGTGCGACCGCATCTCGTCGAGCGCATCGACGGCCAACCGGTCGCACGGACGAAGAAGCGCCGGGTGGTGTCGCGTGCCGTGTCGGAGCAGATGCTGTCTATGCTCCGAGGCGTCGTTCTCGAGGGGACCGGGACGAACGCGGCCATACCCGGATACACCGTCGCGGGCAAGACGGGAACTGCTGCAAAGATCGAGCCGAACGGGCGGTACTCGACGTCCCGCTACGTTGCGTCGTTTGTGGGCCTTGTGCCGGCCGTGAAGCCGCGACTAGTGATCATGGTCATGGTCGACGAGCCGCGCGGCAACTTCTACGGCGGCGTTGTGGCTGCGCCGGCGTTCAGGGAGATCGCGCGCTACAACGTTCAGCATCTCGAGGTGCCTCCGGACGCGCCCCGCACGGCGAAGCCTGCGGGTTAGGGCTTCATCTAGCCTTTCTCGCGGTGGAGCTCGACGCCCTGATCCGGGCGCTCGCACCGAGCGAGGTGATCGGAGCGCGGCCGGTCGAGATCGGCGACCTTGCGTACGACACTCGTGCACTCAGGGCAGGCGCCCTTTACTTCTGCGTCCTGGGCGCACGAGTCGACGGACATGCCCTTGCCTGGGAGGCCATCGAGCGCGGCGCCGTGGCTCTGGTCGTCGAACGGCCGCTCGAAGTGGGTGTTCCACAGCTCGTGGTCGAGAGCTCGAGAGCCGCGATGGCCGTTGCCGCGGATGTCTTCTTCGGAGAGCCGACCAAGGAGCTCGAGATCGCGGGAGTCACCGGGACGAACGGCAAGACCACGACCGCGATCCTTTTGCAGGCGATGCTCGATGTCGCCGGACGGACGGCCGGGCTTGTGGGGACGATCGAATGGATCGTCGGTGGCGAGCATCGCCCAGCGCCCTTCACGACGCCGGAGGCGATCGATCTCCAGCGGCTGTTTCGCACGATGCTCGACAAGGGCGATCGCAGCGCCGCCGTCGAGGCCTCATCCCACGGGTCGGCGCTCAGCCGGCTCGACCGCGTTCGCTTCGACGCGCTCGTGTTCACGAACCTGAGCCAGGATCACCTCGATCTGCACGGGACGATGGACAACTACTTCCAGGCGAAACGACGTCTGTTTACGGGTGCGTTGCCTCCCCCGGCGGCGGTGAACGTCGGCGACGAATGGGGACGGCGCCTGGCGAGCGAGCTCGTGGACGTCCACCGTGCACCCCTCGTCACATTCGGGCTCGGCGACGATGCGGAAATTCGTCCCGAGGAGCTCGAGCTGTCGGCGCACGGCAGTCGCTTTTGCGCTGCGGGAATCGACATCGAGACGCCGCTCCGCGGGCTCTTCAATGTCGAGAACGTCCTGGGAGCGGTCGCCGCCGGATTGCTGCTCGATCTCGACGAGGACGCCATCGCCGAGGGTGTCGCGAGCGTCGCAGGAATTTCGGGGCGGTTCGAGGTGATCGACGAAGGGCAGCCGTTCGCGGTCGTGGTCGACTACGCCCACACTCCGGACTCGCTCGTCACGGTCCTTCGCGCGGCGCGCGATCTCGGGCCGGGACGCGTGATCGTCGTGTTCGGCGCCGGAGGAGATCGGGATCGCGCCAAGCGGCCGCTCATGGGAAAAGTGGCATCTGAGCTCGCAGATGTCACGATCGTCACGTCCGACAACCCCCGCTCCGAACCACCGCTGGCGATCATCCAGGACGTCTTGCAGGGGGCAGGGATGGATGTAGAGATCGACCCCGACCGGCGCGGCGCGATCGGCCGGGCGATCGCGCTGGCTGAGGACGGCGACGTCGTCGTGATCGCCGGCAAGGGCCACGAGCAGGGCCAGGATGTCGCAGGCGTCGTTACGCCCTTCGACGATCGCGAAGTCGCGCGGGAGCTCTTGCGGGGCGCGTCGTGATCCCCGTCCGATTCGAGGACATTGCGGCGCTCGACCTCGGCGTCCTCGATGGCGGTGGTCCGGGCACCCCGGTAGCCGGTGTCAAAGCCGACTCGCGTGAGGTCGGCCCGGGCGATCTCTTCGTCGCCCTGAACACGGGAGTCCGGTACGTGGACGAGGCTCGCGCGCGCGGGGCGATCACGCTCGTGCCGACCGAGCAAGAGGAGGCGCTCGCAGCTCTCGCGCTCCTCGTTCGCTCGCGCAGCGACGCACAGGTTGTCGCAGTGGTCGGCTCTGCAGGAAAGACGACGACAAAAGACATCCTCGGCGCCCTGTGTGCGCCGCACGCGCGCACGATCTGGGCGGAGAAGAGCCTCAACAACGAGATCGGCCTCCCGCTGACCGTCTGCCGCCTCGAGCCGGATACGCAGATCCTCGTCACCGAGATGGGCATGCGCGGCCTGGGCCAGATTGCCGCGCTGTGCGCCGTTGCGAAGCCTGGCGTCGTCGTCGTCCCGCACGTCGGCCCCGAGCACCTCGAGCTCGTAGGCAGCGTCGAACGTGTGGCGGAGGCGAACGCGGAAGCGATCGAGTCGCTTCCTCCCGACGGGACCGCGGTGGTGCCGGCGCGCGCCGGCGCGCTAGAGCCGTACCTCCTTCGAACGGACGTCACTCTTCGTCGATTCGATGCGCACGAGATCGAAACCCGTGGCGGGACGACTCGGTTCGCCGTCCGGGGCGACGTCGTCGAGTTGGCTCTCCCCTTCACGCAGCGCCATCTGGCGGTGAACACGCTCGCAGCGCTGCATGCCTATGACGTTCTGGGGCTCCCGCTGGATCGCGTCGCCGAAGGAGTCGGAGGAATCGAGCTGTCGCCTTGGCGCGGCGAGGAGACGGACCTTCCCGGTGGAGGAGTCGTGATCAACGACGCCTACAACGCAAATCCCGACTCGATGCGCGCGGCTCTCGAGCATCTCGCCGAGCGCGCGCCGGATCGGAGGAAGATCGCGATCCTCGGCGAGATGGCCGAGCTCGGCGTGGGCTCACGTGGCTACCACGAGGCCGTCGGGGCCCTGGCGGCGGAGCTCGAGATCGAGGTCATCGGCGTCGGGGAGGCCTCGCGCGCGTATCGGCCGGTTGAGTGGGCGGAAACGTCGACCGACCTCGTCGAGGTGGCGCGCTCGCGGATCCAGGCGGGTGACGCCGTGCTCGTAAAAGCCTCCCGAGCGGTGGGGCTCGAAGGCATCGCAGGGGAGATCGCGAACTTCGCTCGAGCATGGTCCCAGTCCTGATTGCAGGCCTGCTCGCGATGGTCGCAGCCGTCGTGATCGGGCCGAAGTTCATCGAGGTGCTGCGCGCGCGAAACCTCGGTCAGCAGATTCGGGCAGAAGGCCCGGCAGCCCACGTCGTCAAGCAGGGAACGCCGACGATGGGCGGCCTCCTGATCATCGCATCGGCAGTCCTTCCCTTTCTCGCGCTCTCTCAGTACACCGCCGAGGCGCTGACTGTCCTCTTCATCACGCTTGGGTGCGCGAGCATCGGGTTCGGCGATGACTATCTGAAGCTGAGACGAAGGCACTCGCTCGGACTTCCGGGCCGCTGGAAGATGGTGCTCCTTCTTGCCGTTACCGTCGGAGCCGCTCTCCTCCTGCACGAGACGAAGAGCTTCACGACCTCGGTCTACGTTCCGGTGGTGAGCTGGGATCTGAACCTCGGCGTCCTGTTCTATCCGTTTCTCTTTCTCCTCATCGCGGGGACGGTGAACGGCGCCAATCTCACGGACGGCATCGACGGGCTCGCGGCGGGCACGGCGACGATCATGCTCCTGACGTTTCTCGCGATTGCGGGAATCGCCTGGATCCGCTCGGGCGTGCCCGGCGATCGCAGCGAGGTCTACCTCGACATCGCCACTCTCGCGGCTGCCTTGATCGGGGGCACGATCGGCTTCCTCTGGTACAACGCCTTCCCCGCCGAGGTCTTCATGGGCGACACGGGCTCGATGGCGCTGGGAGGCGCGATCGCAGGGTTCGCGATCGTCACCGAGACCGAGATACTCCTTCCGCTGATCGCCGGGATCTTCGTGATCGAGGTGCTGTCGCTGATCATCCAGGTGGTCAGCTTCAAGCGGACGGGACGGCGTGTCTTCCTCATGGCGCCGATCCATCACCACTTCGAGATGAAGTCGTGGTCCGAGACGAAGGTCATGGTGCGGTTCTGGATCGTCTGCGCCATCCTCTGCGCGTCGGGCTTCGCGCTCTTCTACGGCGACTTCCTCAAGTTCGTCGAGCCTTGAGGGCGGATCAGCTCTCCGGCTCTCGCGTCCTCGTCGTCGGGCTCGCCCGCGCGGGCACCGCAGCTGCCCAGGCGCTCCTCGCCCAGGGTGCAAGCGTCGTGGGTTTCGACCTGAACGAAGGCGCGGATGTGGGAAGGCTCCGCGAGCAGGCTGTCGAAATCCACCTTGGAGACGAGGAGGACATGTTGCTACAGGGGATCGACCTGGTCGTGAAGAGCCCCGGGGTGCGGGCCGACACGCTGCTGATCGCGGGCGCTCGAGCGCGTGGCATCCCCGTCTGGGACGAGCTCGAGCTCGGCGCACGACTTCTCTCGAACCCGATCCTCGCCGTGACGGGCACCAACGGCAAGACGACGACGACCGCGCTTCTCGGCGCGATGCTCCGCGAGGCCGGGAGTCCTGTCGAGGTCGCGGGGAACATCGGGCGAGCTCTGAGCTCCCTCGTCGGGAACATCGAGCCGGACGCCTGGATCGTCTGCGAGGTCGGCGTGTTTCAGCTCGAGGACATGGAGGTCTTTCATCCGCGGGTCGGCGTACTCCTGAACCTCGAGCCGGATCATCTCGATCGCTATGGGGAGCTCGCTTCGTACGCCAAGACGAAGCTCCGCATGTTCGAGCTCCAGACTCAGCACGACGACGCGGTCGTCCCGCGTGGATTCGGTCCGGTGCCTGGCCAAGGTCGAGCGCTCGAGTTCTCGCCCGACGATCCGCTTCCAGCGGAGCCGGCGATTCCGGGCGTCCACAATCGTGAGAACGCCGCTGCGGCGACGAAGGCGGCGCGAGCTGTCGGTGTGCCCGACGACGCGATCGCGCGCGCGTTGCGCACGTTTCCGGGCGTCGAGCATCGCCTCGAAGACATCGCGACGGTGGGCGGCGTTCGGTACGTGAACGACTCGAAGGCGACCAACGTCGCAGCCGCGCTTCGCGCAGTCGCCGCTCTCCGCGACTCGGCGCTCCACGTGATCCTCGGCGGTCGGGGGAAGAACGAGAGCTACGAGCCGCTCGCGGCCGCATTTCGTCCCGGGGATCGCGCGTACCTCGTCGGCGAGGCGACGGAAGAGATCGCATCCGCGCTCGAGGCTGCGAACGTCCCGTTCGCGCGCTGCTGGGATCTCGAACGTGCAGTGAGGGAGGCCGCGGCGGCGGCGTCGCCCGGCGACATCGTCCTCCTCTCGCCGGCATGCGCGAGCTTCGACCAGTTCCGCGACTTCGAAGCTCGCGGTGACGACTTCCGGCGCCTCGTGGAGCAGCTCTCGTGAGGCGAGATGGGCACGTCGACCAGCGGTTGCTCGCGTTCGTCACGCTAGGTCTGGTCGCATTCGGATTGGTGATGGTCTACAGCGCGACCTCGGCGTCGGCAGCTCTTGGCGACGGCGATCCGATGAGCTACCTCAAGCGCCAGGCGGTGTACGCGCTGCTCGGAGTGATCGCGATGGTGGCGGCGGCGCGTTTCGACTACCACCGGTTGCGATACCTCGCGCCGCCGTTGCTGCTCGTCGCGCTGGGTCTGTGCGTCGCCGTTCTCGCGCTCGGCCCGGAGATCAACGGCGCGCGCCGCTGGTTCCTGCTCGGCCCGGCCAGCTTCCAGCCTTCCGAGCTCGCGAAGCTCGCGCTGTGCCTCTTCGCGGCTGTGTATCTCGCGCGGCGACGCGCGCCGCGGACGCTGGGCGAGCTCATCAAGCCGCTGGGGCTGCTCACCGCGATCTTCTGCGGTCTCATCCTGCTCGAGCCGGACCTCGGAACGACGATCTCCCTCTGCGGGATGATGCTCGCCGTCTTTCTGGTCGCCGGCGTGCCCGTTCGGCTGCTCCTTGCCGCGGCGCTGCTGGCCACGGCGGTCGGCATGCTCGCGATCTGGGTCGAGCCCTACCGCCGTGCCCGGGTGTTCAGCTTCCTCGATCCCTGGAGCGACGCACAGGGCTCCGGATTCCAGATCGTGCAGGCGATGATCGGTATCGGGTCGGGTGGGTTCACGGGTTCCGGCCTGGGAGAAGGGGTCGGGAAGATCTCCTACCTCCCGGAGGCGCATACCGACATGATCTTCGCCGTCATCGGGGAGGAGTTGGGACTCTTCGGCTCGGTGCTCGTCATCTGTGCGTTCGCGGCGTTCGCGGTGGCGGGCTTCCGGATCGCCCTTCGTTGTCGCGACCCGTTCGGAAAGCTGCTCGCAGCCGGTCTAACTGCGCTCATCTGCGGGCAGGCTGCGATCAACCTTGCCGCCGTGCTCGGGATCGCACCACTCACCGGGATTCCGCTTCCATTCGTCTCCTACGGCGGGTCGAGTCTTGTGGTGTTCCTCGCCGGGGTAGGGATTCTCCTTAACATCGCCGTGAATGGAAAGCTCGTCCAAGCTCGCGTGCCTGATCGCGGCCGGGGGAACGGCAGGGCACGTCCGGCCGGCGCTCGCGGTCGCCGAAGCGCTGCGCGAGCGCGGAGTGGCGGTGACGTTCGCCGGGTCGCGCGGCCGCGTCGAGTCGCAGCTGGTTCCTGACGCAGGCTTCGAGCTCGACACGTTTTCGATATCCGGTTTCCCGCGGCGAGTCGGCTTCGGCCTCGTTCGCGCCCTCGCTCATGCCGTGCGTGCGCCGGTTGCGTGCACCCGTATCCTTGCCCGTCGCCGACCCGACGTCGTTCTCGGTGCGGGCGGTTATGTCGCTGGACCGATGGTGCTCGCCGCTCGCCTGCGTGGGATTCCGACGGCGCTCACCGAGGCCGATGCGCATCTCGGTCTCGCAAACCGGCTCGCCGCGCCGTTCGCGCGCAAGGTGTTCCTCTCATACGCGATCCCCGGGCGCCACGGCGAGAAGTACGTCGTCACCGGACGGCCGATTCCCTCGGCCCATCTCGCCGCAGATCGCGGTGCGGGTCGAGCCCGCTTCGGGCTTCCCGCCAACGGGCCGGTCCTCGCCGTGTTCGGAGGGCTCGCAGGAGCGCAGGCGTTGAACGAGTTCGCGGTCGACGCGTTCGCGAAGAGCGGTCCTGCGGTGCTGCATGTGTCGGGCGAGCGGGACTTCGAGGCGTTGCGCGGGAAGGTGACGCGGTCGGACTACGTCCTCGTCCCGACGACGGAGCACTTCGGCGAGGCCCTGGCCGTCGCCGACCTTGCGATCTCGAGGGCGGGGGGAACAGTGTGGGAGCTTGCCGCGGCGGGGACACCGTCGATTCTCGTGCCGTATCCATACGCGACTTCGGATCATCAGACGCTCAACGCCCGCCACTTCGAGCTCGGCGGCGGCGCCGTGACACTCGATCAGGACAACCTGTCGCGCGCTCCTGCGCTCGTCACTGAGCTGCTTGGCGACGCCGAGCGCCTGCGTCGAATGAGCGAGGCCATGCGGGCGCTCGCACGGCCGCACGCAGCTGACGCGATTGCAGACGAACTCGTTCGGCTCGCTGCGGGAGCGAAGTCTTAGCGGTGCAAAGTCACAGCCTGTTGGTTGGCAAGAGGGGGCTGCGGTGAGCCAGGAGCTGAAGCCCCTGCTCGGCCGCTCGCTCTACTTCGTCGGGATCGGCGGCGCCGGGCTGTCCGCGTACGCCAACTTCTCACGCGCGTGGGGCGCCGAGGTGCGCGGCTGGGAAGCGCGGGAGACGATCTTCCTCGACGCCCTGCGCGACATCGAGGTCGATCTGGGCGGCGAACCGAAACCTCCAGCAGGCTATGAGGTCGTCGTGTCGACGGCGCACACGGGCAGGATCGAGGGGCGCTCCCGAGCGGAGTTCCTCGCAGAGCTCGCCGCGCTCCGGCCTTCGATCGTGATCGGCGGCGCGCACGGAAAGACGACGACCGCTGCGATGGTCGCGTTCGTACTGCGGGAGCTCGGTGAAGATCCCTCGTGGATCCTCGGTGGCGTCGTTCCGCAGCTCGGAGGAAATGCAGGCACCGGCGCTGGGCGGCTCGTCGTCGAAGGAGACGAGTCCGATCGCTCGATTGCGCTGCTTCGCCCCGAGATCGCCGCGGTCACGAACATCGAGCTCGATCACCACGCGGCGTACGCCTCGGCGGCCGAGCTGAGGGCGTTCTTCGAGGCCTGGCTGGCGACCGTGCCGCTCGTCGTGCGCGGCTGGGAGCTCGATCCAATCGAACTCGCGCTAGCCGTCCCCGGAGAACACAACCGCAGGAACGCGGCGACGGCACTAGCCGTCCTCGAGCTCGCGGGGGTGTCGCGTTCTGATGCCGCGCGCGCGATCGTTTCGTTTGCAGGCGTCGAGCGGAGGTTCGAGCGCGTCGGCGAGCGCGCCGGAGTTCGCGTGATCGACGACTACGCCCACAACCCTACCGAGATCGAAGCAACGCTCTCAACGGCTCGTGAGCTGACCGAGAGGCGCCTGATCGCCGTCTACCAGCCACACGTCTACGAACGGACGCGGCAGCTCTCGCGGGAGCTCGGCCGAGCGCTTTCCTTTGCGGACGCTGCTGTCGTCACCGACGTGATCGACGGTCGCGACCGGCCGATCCCGGGCGTGACGGGCAAGCTCGTCCTCGACAACGTGGCTCCAACGGTGCGCGGCGGATGGGCGCCGACCCTCGAAGACGCGGGCACGCTTGCGCTCGCTTGGGCGAGGCCGGGCGACGTCGTCGTCACGCTCGGTGTCGGCGAGCCGTGGCGGGTCGCACGGGCGATCGTGCAAGGACTACCTGCGCGGTGACGGCGATCGAGCACGGAGTGCCGCTCGCACGTCTCACCACGATCGGAACCGGCGGGCCCGCGCGTGCCTTGGCGCGGCCGCGGACACTTGCCGAGCTTACCGAGGCGCTGCGCTACGCAGCAGGCGAAGGTCTCGAGATCCTCGTCGTTGGACTCGGCTCGAACATGCTCGCAGCGGACGAGGGCGTCGAGGCGCTCGCGGTTCGGCTCGAGGGGGAGCTCGCCGCGGTGGAGACGTCGGAGCGGCAGTTGGTCGCAGGCGGAGGCGCCACGAACGCGGTGTGCCTACACCGAGCCCGTGCTGCGGGTCTCGGAGGCTTCGAGTTCGCCTGTGCGATTCCCGGAACGGCCGGCGGAGGGGTGCGGATGAACGCTGGCGCGTACGAACGCGACTGGTCGGACATCCTCGTCCGTGCTCTCGTCGTCACCGCGGACGGGGAGCAGTGGCTCTCGTGCACGGAGCTCGGCCTCGAGTACCGACACTCCTCGCTCGATTCCGGACACGTGGTCGCCCGGGTCGAATACTGCTTGGAGCCGAGCACGCCGAAGCAGATCAAGGACACCGTCGCGGAGCTCGTCGCGCGCAGGAAGGCGACTCAGCCGACGAACAAGCGCACCTTCGGAAGTGTCTTCAAGAACCCGCCCGGCCAAATCGGCGCGGGAGAGATGCTCGAGCTCTGCGGCCTCAAAGGCCACCGGATCGGCGACGCCGTCATCTCGGCGAAGCATGCGAACTTCATCGAGAACGCGGGCGACGCGACGAGCTCCGACTGCCTCGCGCTGATGGTCGAAGCGTGCAGGCGCGCTCGTGAGCAATTCGGTGTCGAGCTCGAGCGTGAGGTCGTCTTCGCCGGCGCGCTCGCGCTCCCGTCGTCGACGTAGGAAGCGCGCGCCACGCGGCGAATGCCGCCGCATGGCCGGGGGACGAACCGAGCGTGGATCACGCCCGCGAGCGCGCGCGGCAAGCGTCGTCGTCCCGTTTCCGCGCGGCGCGGCGGGCGATCGCCTGCATCTCGTTCGGTTTGTTCCCTCCGGCCGGTCTCTCCTCGCCGGCTTCTGCCTCGTGCTGGGCGCCCTCGTCGTCTACTGGGGCGCCCAAGTCTCGTCGGTCTTTGCAGTCGATCGCGTCGAGGTACTAGGAGCGCCACCCGAGATCGTGCGCGAGGTCGAGACCGCGACGAGGGATGTCATCGGAGCGAACCTCGTGACAGTCGACGCTCAAGAGATCGAGGGCGCTCTACGCGCACTTCCGTCGGTTGCGGGCGTCTCGGTCGACCGCGCGTTTCCGCACACAGTCGTGGTGAAGATCGCGCCAGAGCGTGCAGTGGCGGTCGCCCGGCGCGGCCACTCCTCCTGGCTCGTGACGGGGGCTGGCAAGGTGATCCGCACGATCGAGACCGGATCGGAGCGCACCTATCCGCGAATCTGGCTCACGCGAGGTGTTGCGGTACGCGTGGGGGGGAAGCTTCCCTTGAGCTACACGCCCGCAACGAGAGCGCTCGCGGCTGCGATCGAAGGCAAGCTGCCGCGGCGGGTGAAGGCAGTGCGGGCCGACGGCGACGAGTTGATCCTCGTTCTTCGCAGGGGACCCGAGATCAGGCTTGGCGAAGCGACCGATCTCGGCCTCAAAGTTGCCGTCGCGACGGCCATATTCACTTTGGTCGAATCGCGTATGACGTACATCGACGTGAGCGTGCCTGAGCGGCCTGTCGCCGGATCCTAAAAAGGTTCAAGTTTCAAGTAGAGGTTGACTCTTTGGTCGGGGCAGGCCCATTGACAAGCCCTCGAAGGAGGCCTACCCTCGAGAGCGAACAGTCCAGGCAGTCGCACGTTCAATCCGAGCTTCAACTTGAGGTGAGTTGAGACATGAGCAGTCAACTTGGCAGCTACCTCGCCGTGATCAAGGTCGTCGGGATCGGCGGCGGCGGGTCGAATGCGGTGACGCGAATGGTCGAGGCGGGAGTCTCGGGTGTCGAGTTCGTCGCCGTGAACACGGACGCGCAGGCCCTCCTGATGATGGAGGCCGACGTCAAGATCCACATCGGCTCGAAGGCGACACGTGGCCTCGGGGCGGGCGCCGATCCGCGGGTGGGGATCGCGGCTGCCCAGGAAAGTCGCGACGAGCTCAAGGAAGCGCTCAAGGGAGCGGACATGATCTTTGTGACCGCCGGCGAGGGCGGCGGCACCGGCACGGGCGGCGCGCCGATCGTCGCGGAGATCGGCAAGGAGCTCGGCGCACTCACGGTCGGTGTCGTGACGCGCCCATTTGCCTTCGAGGGCCGACTCCGTGCCGATCAGGCCGAACAGGGAATTCAAAGCCTGCGCGACAACGTGGACACGCTCATCGTCATCGAGAACGATCGCCTGCTCCAGGTGGTCGAGCGCTCGACACCGGTCACGGAAGCCTTCCGCATGGTGGACGACATCCTGCGGCAGGGTGTGCAGGGCATCACCGACCTGATCACCGTGCCGGGCCTTATCAACCTTGACTTTGCAGACGTGCGGACGATCATGCGCGACGCAGGATCCGCACTCATGGGCATCGGTGTCGCGCGCGGCGAGAACCGCGCGGTCGATGCGGCGAGGTCGGCGATCTCGTCCCCACTGCTCGAGACGTCTCTCGACGGCGCGACCGGTGTGCTGCTGAACATCACCGGTGGCCCCGATCTGGGCCTTGCAGAGGTCGACGAAGCCGCGCACGTCGTCACGAGTGCGGCCGACTCGAATGCGAACGTCATCTTCGGCGCTGTGATCGACGAGGCGATGGGCGATGACGTCCGTGTTACTGCGATTGCGACGGGCTTCGGCGGTCGTCCTCGAAGGCGTCGCGTCGAGGCGGCGGAGGGGACGTCGTCCGAGCGCCCGGTCTTCAACGCGCCGAGCGTGCGTGACGTCGAGATCGACATCCCTTCCTTCCTGAAGGAAGAGTGAGCCTCCGCGGCCGCCCGACGGCCGCGAATGGTTAGAGTCGCGTGCGGTGGAAGGCACGCTTCAGCGCACGCCTTTGCACGCGCGCCATGTCGCCCTCGGCGCGCGCATGGTGCCTTTCGCCGGCTTCGAGATGCCCGTCCAATACGAGGGTGTCATTCCCGAGCATCGAGTGGTTCGAAGCGACTGTGGCGTGTTCGACGTGTCGCACATGGGCGAGCTCCACGTCGACGGCCCGAGCGCGCAGGGATTTCTCCAGTTCATGCTCTCGAACGACATCGATCGAGTCGGAGACGGCGGAGCGCAGTACACACTGCTGACGAACGAGCACGGCGGAATCGTGGACGACCTGATCGTGTACCGCCTCGCCCACGGACAGTTCGTCCTCGTCGTGAACGCGTCGAACCGGGAGGACGTGTACGGCTGGCTCAAGGACCGCGAGCCGCGCGGAACCGAGGTGCGGGACGCGTCGGACGAGTACGCGCTGCTTGCGGTGCAGGGCCCGCGGTCGCTCGAGCGCCTGGACCTCGCCGAGGCGCCCGCGTTCACGCACGAGATGGGAGAAATCGACGGGATCGAGGTGATGATCTGTCGCACCGGGTACACGGGGGAGAAAGGCGTTGAGCTCTGCTGCCCCGACGAAGACGCGCCCCGGCTCTGGGACGCCGTTGTCGCCCGCGGCGCCACACCCTGCGGATTGGGCGCCCGCGACACGCTGCGCCTCGAGGTCTGCTATCCGCTGCACGGAAACGACATCGGGCCGGAGACGGATGCGATCTCGGCAGGGCTCGGTTGGGCGTGCGCGCTCGACACGGAATTCACCGGAGTAGCTGCTCTGCGTCGAATTCGCGCGGACGGTCCCGAGCGAAAGCTCGTGCCCTTCGTCATGGAGGAGCGCGCGGTTCCGCGACAGGGAATGCCGATTGCGGGCGGCGGCGAGGTGACTTCGGGAACGCACTCGCCGATGCTCGATCAGGGCATCGGGATGGGATACGTCCCGGCAGCGGCAGCCGCCACCGACAGCGAGTTGGTGGTCGACGTCCGTGGAAAGCCGAAGCGCGCGCGGGTTGTCAAGAAGCCGATCTACCGGAAGGAGCCGTAGTGCCAACTGCCGAGAGCTACCCCGACGACCTCAGGTA
Organism: Gaiellaceae bacterium; assembly: GCA_035709545.1. Taxonomy (GTDB): domain Bacteria; phylum Actinomycetota; class Thermoleophilia; order Gaiellales; family Gaiellaceae; genus GMQP-bins7. The sequence goes on from DASTEM010000275.1 coordinate 22,473, forward strand.
CCACCCCGAGCACGACTGGGCGCGGGTCGATGGCCCCGACGCCACGCTCGGTATCACGTGGTTCGCACAGGATGCGCTCGGCGAGCTCGTGCACTACGAGGCGCCGGCTGTCGGCTCGACCGTGACCAAAGACGAGTCGTACGGAGAGGTCGAGTCCGTCAAGGCGGTCTCGGACATCGTCGCTCCGCTCTCGGGCGAGGTCCTCGAGGTCAACCAGAAGGCGGTCGACGAGCCCGAGACCATCAACGACGATCCTTACGGCGAAGGGTGGCTGATCCGTATTCGTATCTCCGATCCGAGTGAAGTCGACGCGCTCATGGATGCCGACGCGTACCGCGCGCACGTAGCCGACCAGTGAAGGGGGCAAGCCTTCGACCTGGTCCGTTCGCGGGGGAGACCATGTTTACCCCGCGTGCCCCCATCCGTCTTGAAGACGTGGGGAAACCGCCCCCTCCACTCACTGACCAGCCAGAGGCTGGTCAGTGAGCTTTCTGTCGACAACGGACGCCGACCGCGAGGAGATGCTCGCCGCGATCGGGGTCCGATCGATCGACGAGCTCTTCGCGCAGATCCCAGAGGGCGTCCGCTTCGACCGCGAGCTCGACGTTCCGCCGGCCCTCTCCGAGCTCGAGCTTGTCGCTCACCTCTCTGAGCTCGCCGCGCGCAACACACACTCGGGTGTCGAGCTCTCGTTTCTCGGCGCCGGCATCTACGACCACTACGTCCCCGCCGTGGTCGACGTCCTGCTCTCGCGTGGCGAGTTCCTCACGGCCTACACGCCGTACCAGCCGGAGATGAGCCAGGGTGTGCTGCAGGCGATCTTCGAGTACCAGACAGCGATTTGCGAGCTGACCGGGATGGACGTGTCGAACGCCTCGGGGTACGACGGCTGTTCCGTTGCTGCCGACGCCTGCTTCGTCGCGAAACACACGAGCGATCGCTCGAAGGTCGTGCTCGCGGAGACTCTGAACCCGCAGGTGCGACAAGTCGTCAAGACGTACGCCCGCGGGTTCGGTCTCGAAGTCGTCGAGGTCGCTCACCGCGGCGGCACGATCGACCCGGACGAGTTGGCCGCCGCGTCGTCGGATGCAGCGGCTGTGATCTTCCAGCAGCCGAACTTCTTCGGCTGCCTCGAGCCCGCTCCCGATCTCGCGGCCGCCGCAGAGGATGCGGGCGCGCACGCGATCGCGCATGTCGACCTTGCCTCGCTGGGGCTGCTCGAGGCGCCGGGTGAGTACGGGTGCGCGATGGCGATCGGCGAGGGTCAGAGTGTCGGCTGCCCACCGCTCTACGGCGGTCCCCACTACGGCTTCTTCGCCGCACGTCAAGAGTTCGTCCGGCGCATGCCGGGCCGCATCGTCGGCGAGACGGTCGATCACGACGGGCAGCGCGCGTTCGTTCTCACCCTCCAGACGCGCGAGCAGCACATCCGCCGCGAGAAGGCGACCTCGAACATCACCACCAATCAGACACTGCTCGCGCTGGCCGGATACGTGACGTTGGCCTGGCTCGGCCCGCAGGGACTGCGCGAACTGGGGGAGACATGCGTCGCGCTCACCGAGTACGCAAAGGAGCGCCTCGACCTTCCGCTCGTATTCGAGCGGCCGACGTTCAGCGAGGTCGCGGTTCGGCTGCCGCGGCCGGCGAGAGACGTCATCCGCGACGCGCGCGCCCGCGGCGTCCATCCCGGCTATGCGCTTGGCCGGGACTACCCCGAGATGGACGATGTGCTGCTCGTCGCTCTCACAGAGAAGCGCACTCCGGCCGATGTCGACCGGCTCGCCGCCGTGCTCGCTGAGGTGTGCTAATGGAGCTCATCTTCGAGAAGAGTCGGTCATGCCGCCGCGCCGGCCGCGTGCCCGACTACGGCCTCCCGAAGCCCGAACTCCCACTCGAGCTCCGCCGTGCTCTTCCGCCGCGACTTCCGGAGGTCGCGGAGCCCGAGATCGTTCGACACATCACGGGGCTCGCCGACCGCACATTCGGCGTCGACACAGGCTTCTACCCGCTCGGCAGTTGCACGATGAAGCACAACCCGCGCGTGAACGAGCGTGTCGGAAGGCTGCCAGGGTTCCGCGACCTGCACCCTCATCAGGAGGACGACGGGGCGCAGGGCGCTCTCGAGCTCATGTGGCGGCTGCAGGAGATGCTGGCCGAGATCGCCGGGCTCCCGGCAGTCACGCTGCAGCCGGCGGCGGGCTCGCAGGGTGAGCTCACGGGTCTGATGCTGATGCGGGCGTACTTCGCGGATCGCGGCGAGGAGCGGGACACGATCATCACTGCGGACACCGCGCACGGCACGAATCCCGCAAGCGTGACGATGGCGGGCTTCTCGCTCGAGCGGGTCGAGACGGACGCGCGCGGCAACCTCGACCTCGACGACCTGCGCGCGAAGGTGAACGAACGGACAGCCGGATTGATGCTCACGAACCCGTCGACGCTCGGGCTCTTCGATGAGGGCATCGAGGAGGTGGCGCG
>DASTEM010000276.1:0-11925 GCA_035709545.1 Gaiellaceae bacterium
GTCTCGGCGACCGGTACTCGCTGCGCCTCGCCGTCGGCAACTTTCGCACGACCGAAGACGACGTGCGCCTCGCTTGGGACGTGCTCAGGCGCGAGGCTGCGGCGATCTAGGGATATACAGGTATGTAGAACTGCGTCGCCACAAGCTTGCGTCCGGGACTAGCTGGACCTGCGTTCCGATCCACGACGATCTGCCCGGATGCAATAAGCCTGCCCTTCGCGATCAGAGCAAGTGGTCGCTTGCGCTCGGCCTGCGATGCGCCGACGCGAGAGAGGTCAACGTCCGAGATCGTGACGGCGCGGTCAGTGTTGAGCGCGGTCGCGACCATGGAGAAGCACGGTGTCGTCACGCAGCGAACACCGTTGTCCTGGATTCGGCGGAAGACTCCCGCGGGTTTGTGCGGCGAACTCGACGCAGTCCAGACCTCGGATATCTCGAGTACGGCGAGCTCGGGGAATGCTTCGAGCTGTCCGGAGACGACGCGTGCAACAACCAGCGCTCGACCCTCGGCGAAGCGAGACGCAAGCCGTGCTCGTACAACCTCCCGAAGCGGGAGCCTGTCGAAGTTCGTCGAGGCGACGTAGCACTCGCCTCTCACGGGCCCGGGACAACGCGGCTGCGGCTTGTTCACGGCACGCACCCATAGCCCTCCGCAGTACGGCGAGGGACACAAGCGTGGATCAGCGCGGCCGAGGTATGCGTATGACGCTTTGAGTCCGGGTTCCCCGCCCGCTGGTGCGGCGCCGGTGGAAGAGACGACAAGCGCGAGAACGGCGACGATGAGGCCTCGACTGACCACATTCGTACGATACGTCTCGTGCGCCTCGTCGCCATCGGGCTCGCGGCGGGGGTCTTCTCCGCCTTCTTCGGGGTCGGCGGCGGCATCCTCGCCGTCCCGCTCCTCATCCTCCTCGCGCACCTCCCGGAACGCGCGGCGGCGGCGACCTCGCTGCTGGCGATCGCGATCACAGCGACCGCAGGTGTGGTCGTGTTCTCGCTCCGGGGTGAGGTCGATGTCGCGTACGCGGCACTTGTCGGCTTGCCGGCTGCGGTCGGTGCGCTCGCTGGCACGTCGCTTCAGCAGCGAGTCACCACGAGCACGCTCACCCTCGGATTCGCCGCGCTCTTGGCCGGGACCGGCGTATGGCTTCTCGTCTCGTGAGCACGACCACCGTTGCGATCGGCATCTCGCTCGGACTCGCGGCCGGAGTCATGGCCGGCCTCTTCGGCGTCGGCGGAGGGATCCTGTTCGTACCTGTCCTCGTCGCTCTCGGGTTGGGGCAGCTAGAGGCGCAAGGGACGTCGCTGCTCGCCATTCTCCCGACCGTCGCAGCGGGTGCGTGGAACCAGCGCCGGTACGGGAATCTTCGTGTGCGGACGGCCGTTGTCGTCGGGCTGGCGTCGATCGTCGGCGTCGAGCTGGGCGCCAGAATAGTCGTCGAGCTTCCCGAGAACGTGCTGCGGCGTCTGTTCGCGGTGCTGCTGTTCGCCGTCGCGGCGCAGCTTCTGTGGCGGGCGCGCCGCTCGACCGCCCGCTACCGTAACTCGCCGTGATCCGCCTCGTCATAGCCGTCGGCGTGGGACTGGCTGCCTCGGTGGCTCTGGCGGCCGCCGCCCCTCCACCGAGAGGCGCAGAGACCGAGTCGACAGCGACTCTCGTACGTCTTACCGTCCCAGGACAGGACACTGTCTCGCTCGGCGAGCTCGCGTGGCCGACAAGTACCACCGCGGACGTTCAGTCGTTCCAGTACCCGGACGATGGCTCGATCGTCAGCTTGGGGCGTTCGCGAGCATCAGTGTTCGCGCAGTCCGGAGACGCGGCAGCCTCACAATCCTTCGCCGAGGTGATCGTCCTGTCGCTGTTCGGTGGCGAGGTCGTCGCCGCGAAGGTGACGGCGTCTGCTTCCGCCGGTGCGAGCGCGCGTTCTGTCGGTGCGGACGTCTCGGGATCGGAGGTGCAAGGGCTGCGGGCTCTCGGCGGCGACATCTCGACCGAGCCAGGAGCGACGGCAACGCTCGAGGACTGGGGCACGCTCACTGTCCTCACGCAAGACAGCGGGACGCGCCAGGCAGGACCGCCGGGTGCACAGGGCTCTGTTGCTGCGCTGCGAGTCCAGCTGACGTCGGCACACGGTGGTCTCCCGGCAGGTTCGGAGATCCTCGTCGGCGCCGTGCAGGTCACCGCTGTTGCCGCGCTGTCGGCGAAGCCGCCTTCGGACCCCGTTAAGCCGCCTTCGGATGCTGGGAAGCCGCCCACTCCCGATCCCCGGCCGACTCGCCCGACTGCACCCGAGCCGGATGTCGGCGGCGAGGTCCCTGGCGGCCCGGTCCTCGTGGCGCCCGAGGTCTCCGCGAAGTTCACCGGTGGGGGCTACGTCTTCCCCGTGTACGGGACGGCGTCGTTCGGAGACAGCTTCGGGGCCCCGAGACCCAACGTCCCGGGTGGCTGGCACCACGGGGAGGACATCTTCGCTGCGGCGGGCACGCCGCTTCTGGCAGTTGCCGACGGGACGCTGCACACGATCGGGTTCAACAAGCTCGGCGGCTACCGGCTCTGGCTTCGTGACACGTCCGGCAACGAGTTCTACTACGCGCATCTCTCTGCGTACTCACCCCTCGCGGTCGAAGGACGCAGCGTTAAGGCGGGCGATGTCGTCGGCTTCGTGGGAGACAGCGGCGACGCCGATGGCGGCTCGCCGCACCTCCACTTCGAGATCCATCCGGCTGCGATGGCGGGCCTGGGCTACGACGGGGTCGTCGCGCCCTACCCGATCCTGCTCGCCTGGCGGCGATCGGACGACGTGTCCTTCGCAGCCGGACGGATCTACGTGCCCTCGGGGCCGGGATCGACCACGCTCCCGCCTCCGGGGGCTGTCCTCCTGGAAGCCGAAGACATTGGGCCGACGAGCGGCTTGGTACCGGGCGCGCTCGAGCGGGCTCTCAGTCCCTCGGGTTGAGCCGATGTCGGTTGAGCCTACGCTGCGGGCTCGGAGCCGTTGCCGCCTGCAGCAGCCTCGGCAGCGGCGTCGTGCTCGGCTTCGGCCTCGTCGAACTCCTCGTCGTCACCCGCGATCTGGTTCATGATCCATTCGCGCGTCGACTCGCCCGTCCATGGGTTGTACAGGAGGCCGAGCGTGATACCGGTGAGGAGGACTACGCGGTTGCGGCCCTTGTGGCTTTTCCGCTTGCTCTTGCCCTTCTCCTTGCCCTGAAGGCGCTCTGACGCCGTCGTCAGCTCGCTGACAAGGTCCTGGAGCTGGATCTGGAAGTCCTTCTCCGAGACCTTCTCCGCCTTGCCCTTGACCCCATGGCCCTTGGCCATCTGTCCGTAGAGGCCACGTGCTGCGACGAATGCCGCGAGGAGATCGTCCCGGAGCTCCGGGTCCGTTATCGCGCGCTGGACATAGGGGCGCAGCGCCTCACTGGAGAGTGCGGGCTTCTGCTTGGTCTTTCCCATTGCCTACCACCTTTCTTCGATTCGACCCTGCAGTATGTCGGCTACGATCGTCCGGGTGCGGGGAGTTCTGTTCTTCGCTCTTCATCCGAAGCGTCTGATCCGCGTGATCGGGGGGTTTCTCGCCGCGGCGGTGTACGTCTGGTTCGCCGCGGTTAGCTCGGCTCCGGGCATTCGGCGACGCAAGGCGGCTGCGCGTAGAGCGTGGCAGGCTCGTGACCGAGCGAGGTCGTAAGACAGCGCACCCGCGCGGTTAGCATGCCCCGGTGCCTGCGAAGGGTCTGATCTGTGCCGGCGGCGAGGCGACTCGGCTCGGCGAGCTGACGCGAGTCGCCAACAAGCACCTGCTCCCGGTCGGGAGCTGGCCGATGATCTACTACCCGCTCCAGCTCTTGCAGCTCGCGGGGATACGCGACGTTCTGCTCGTGACGGGCAAGGGTCATGCGGGTCAGATGATCGACCTTCTCGGGGACGGCCGGCTGGCGCCGCGGGGAGGCGGCGACCCGATCCTGGAGCTCGATCTCACGTACAAGGTGCAGACCGAGCCCGGCGGGATCGCGCAGGTTGTCGGCATGGCGAGGGACTTCGCTGCGGGCTCTCCGCTCGTCGTCGTTCTCGCCGACAACATCTTCGAGCACGCGCAAACCGCGGCCTTACGGGATTGGGTCGAGCACCCTGATCGCGCACGGATCTTTGCCAAGGAGGTCGACGACCCTGAGAACTTCGGCGTCGTCGTCTATGACGAGGACGGGGGCGTCGCGGACATCGTCGAGAAAGCGGGAGTGGTCGACACTCGGTTCGACTCACCGCCCTCATCACACGCTGTTGTGGGCCTCTATTGCTATCCGCCCGATGTCTTCGACGTCATCGCGAGGCTGGCCCCGTCGACTCGGGGTGAGCTCGAGATCACCGACGTGAACCGCCACTACGCCGTCACCGGCAGGCTCGATGTGTCGGAGGTCTCGGGATGGTGGGAGGACGCAGGGAAGCACTGGAAACACCTCGCCGACATCGGTCGGCGCGTCGACGAGACGGGCGCGAACAAGCGGGAGCCTTCGTGATCGAAGGACTGAAGCGGATTCCGCTTCGGGCTCACCAAGACGACCGCGGCTGGTTCCTCGAGCTACGGCGGGACAGCGTGCTTCCGAAGCGGATGGCACAAACGAACGTCTCCTACTCCCGCGCGGGCGTAATCCGCGGGCTCCACTACCACGAGCGTGGGCAGGACGATCTTTTCGCGTGCCTTCGGGGGACAGCACGAGTCGTTGTGCTCGACCGCGCGACCGGAGAGACGTTCACCGAGGACATCGGCGAGGAGAATCCCGTTGCGGTCTACATTCCGGGCTACCACGCCCACGGATTCGAGGCGCTGACGGACATCCTGTTCTGCTACCACGTGACGGTCGAATTCGACCCCGACGACCCCGACGAGCGCACGGTTCCCTGGAACGATTCGCGTGTCGCGCACCTATGGAGCTCGAGCACCCCGATCCTCTCCGAGCGGGACACCGCCGCCGAATCCTGATAACCGGGGCGGGCGGCCAGCTCGGTCGCGCGCTCCAGCAGGAGTTCGTCGCAGACGACCTTGTGGCGCTGACCCACACGGACTGGGACGTCGCGGACCCGCCAAGCAACAGTCTGTTACAAGGTGGCTTCGACCTGGTTCTGCACGCGGCCGCTTGGACCGACGTCGACGGGGCCGAGGCCGATCCGCAGGGCGCGGCAGCCGTGAACGTTGCCGGCACGGCGAGCGTGGCTTCGCTCGGCGCGCCGCTTGTCGCGTTCTCCACGGACTACGTGTTCGACGGCCGCAAGCGCGAGCCGTACGTCGAGTCGGACCGCGTCAATCCGCTCTCGGCGTACGGTCGGACGAAGCTTCACGGCGAGGCGGCGGCAGGCCCCGACGCGTGGATCGTCCGCTCGTCCTGGCTCTTCGGCGCAACGGGCCACAACTTCGTTCGTACGATGCTCCGCCTCGGTGCGGCCCGGGACGAGGTCGCGGTCGTCGACGACCAACGGGGCTGTCCGACCTACGTCGGCCATCTGGCGCACGCGGTGAGAGAGCTCGTCGACGCAGACCGGCCTCGCGGCGTCTGGCACCTCGCGGCGGAGGGGGACTGCACGTGGGCCGAATTCGCCGAGGCGGTGTTCGCGGAAGCCGGCCTCGACTGCCGGGTTCGACGGGTCTCGACCGGGGAGCTCGGGCGACCCGCTCCCAGGCCCGCATACGCGGTCTTGCGAAGCGAGCGCGCAGACGCGCCGGCGCTCGCGCACTGGCGCGACGGCCTACGCGAGTGTCTTGCTGCGATGGGCCGCTAGCCTTCTCGCGATGCGTCTCCTCGTCACCGGCGGAGCCGGGTTCATCGGCTCGAACTTCGTCCACTACTGGCTCGAGCGGTACCCGGACGATCATCTGGTCGTCTTCGACCTGCTGACCTACGCGGGGAACCGTTCGAGCCTCGATGACGTCGAGGACCGGATCGTTTTCGTTCACGGCGACATCTGCGATCGCGCCCTCGCGGAGACCACCCTCCGCGAGGAGCGGATCGAGGTCGTCGTGAACTTTGCGGCCGAGTCTCACAACAGCCTCGCAGTCGTTGATCCGACCAGGTTCTTCCGCACGAACGTGCTCGGGACCCAGACGCTGCTGGACGCCGCCCGGGCGGCCGGGGTCGAGCGCTTTCACCACGTCTCCACCTGCGAGGTGTACGGGGATCTCGCTCTCGACACAGACGAGGTGTTCACCGAGGAGTCTCCGTATCGCCCGCGCACGCCGTACAACGCGTCCAAGGCCGGGGCCGACCACGCGGTGCGCGCGTACCACGAGACCTTCGGTCTTCCTGTGACCATCACGAACTGCTCGAACAACTACGGGGCGTACCAGTTCCCAGAGAAGGTCATCCCGCTCTTCACCACGAACGCGCTCGACGACTTGCCTCTCCCGATGTACGCGTCGACCGGCAACAAGCGCGAATGGCTGCACGTGCTCGACCATTGCGACGCGATCGACCTCGTGTTGCGCACTGGCCGCTCCGGGGAGACCTACAACGTCGGCTCGGGCCTCGAGGCCACCATCGAGGAGATCGCGGATCTCGTGCTCAGGCTCACGGGGAAGCCGTCGACGCTGAAGACCATCGTCCCCGATCGTCCCGGGCACGATCGCCGCTATCTCCTGGATGCGACCAAGATCCGCGATGAGCTGGGGTGGGCTCCGGCGCACGGCTGGGAGGAGGGGCTTGCGGAGACTGTGGCCTGGTATGCGGCCAACCGCAGTTGGTGGGAGCCGCTCAAGGACAGGGCTCCCGTGGTCGAGACCTCCTGGCGCTGACGCGCGCCTCAAGCCATTCGCTTTCCTGCCGAGAACACAAACAGCTAACCGTCCCGAGCTAGCCTGATCTCGTCCGTGCGCTCTCTTTTCGCCTTACTCGCGCTCACCGTCGCCGTTGCGACCGGCTCGGCGCAGCCTTCCCCGCCCGCCGCCGTTCCTGGCGAGGCCCTGTTCGTCGTCTCGGGCAAGGGCTACGGCCACGGCGTGGGCATGAGTCAGTACGGCGCCTACGGCATGGCCAAGGCGGGCCACACGTACGACGAGATCTTGCAGCATTACTACACGGGCATCGAGCTCGGAACTGCGCCTGCGAGAGAGGTTCGCGTACTCCTCGCGGAAGGGCGGCGCGCAGTGACCATCGCATCGACCGTCCCCTTCACGATTCGCGATGCAGCGGGGACCATTCAGCGCCTGCCGGCGGGCCCGCTCACATTCCGCGCGGATCTCGAGCTTCCGACCGACGAAGGCCCCGTCTCCGCCGTGTCGCCGCTCGTCGTTCGACCCGGGAAGGCTGCGCCTCTCTCGCTCGACGGACGCTTGTACCGCGGGCGTCTTCAGGTGAGCGCGGAGGATGGCTTCCTGCGAGTCGTGAATTTCGTCGCCCTCGAGAGCTACCTCCAGGGAGTCGTTGCCGGCGAGATGCCGCACTCGTGGCCGTCGGACGCATTGCGCGCACAGGCAGTGGCCGCGCGCTCGTACGCGCTCGCGAACCTGGTCAAAGGGAAGCCGTTCGACCTCTATGCAGACGTCCGTAGCCAGGTGTACTTCGGGGTTGCCGGCGAGAAGCCGAGCACCACCGAGGCGGTGCAAGCGACTGCCGGCGAGGTCGTCCTCTACGCAGGCAGGGTCGCCTCCACGCTGTACTTCTCGTCCTCGGGTGGAAAAACGGCAAGCGCAATCGATGTGTTCGGCGTCGCGGTCCCGTACCTGGCTTCGCGCCCGGACCCGTGGGACAAGCTCTCGCCGTACCACCGTTGGGGCCCGGTGCTCCTCGGGGCTCGTACCGTTCAGGCCAAGCTCGGCGTCGAGGCCCGCGTCCTCGATGCGACGCCGACCACGACTCCATCCGGCCGGATCCGCTCGCTTGCCGTGCAGACGACGAAGGGGACGGAGGCGGTTCCGGCCTCGCTCGTCCGTACGGCGCTTGGGCTTCGGTCTACGTGGCTCACGGTCGGCGTTCTCCGGCTCGATCGGCCGGCAGGTCCCGTCGTGTTCGGATCGAGCGTGCAGCTGACTGGGGTCAGCCGTGGGGTCATGGCACCACGGCTTGCGTGGTCGGCCAGCGGAGAAGTGTGGGATCAGGCGAGCGCGCTCGACCGCGAGCCGAACGGCGGTTTCTCGGCCACGGTGAAGCCGACGCGCACAACTCGATACCGGCTCGAGGTCGGGGGCGCTGCCTCGCCCGCGCTGCTGCTGCAGGTCGTTCCGCGGCTGCAACTCAGTCAGCCGGCCGAGCCGGGCGTTCTTGCCGGGACGGTTCGCCCCAAGCTCGGCGGCACCGTAGTCTCGATCGAGTTGAGGAGCGGCTCGAGCTGGAATCCGGTTGCCCAGGCGACCGTGGACGACTCCGGTGCATTTCGGGCCGCGCTCACGCTTGTGCCCGGGAGCTACCGTGCTCGGATCCCTGCCACGGACGGTCTCGCGGCGGGAGTGTCACCGTCGCTGGAGGTCACCGGATGACTCGTGTCGCGCTCGTCTTCGCGGTCGTAGCGCTGTTCGGGCTGACGGCTCCCGCCTATGCTGACGCCGCGCGCGTCGCCGTCGGGCTGCATCGCGGTGCCGACCAGGCTGCGGTCAGCGCGGCGATCGAACGGCGAACGGGATCGCGGCCCGAGAGTCTCGCCCCGATTCCCGCTCTCCTGATCGAGCTCCCCCGAGGTGTCTCGCTCAGAGGGATTCGCGGCATTCGCTACGTCGAGCCGCTGGCCAGTCGGCAGCTCGCATTCACGCCTACCGACCCGCTCGCCGCGAAGCAGTGGTATCTCACGCAGAGCCGTTTCTACGAGTCGTGGCTCACGCTCCCCGCGTTCGAGCCGATTCCCGTCGCGATCATCGACTCCGGTGTGGACACCGCGCATCCTGAGCTTGCGGGCAAGGTCCTGGACACGAAGAGCTTCGTCGGTGGATCTGCGCGGCAGGACACTCTCGGGCACGGAACGTTTGTCGCTGGGCTTATCGCCGCGGGAGTGGACAATGGGATCGGCATCGCCGGGCTCGCGCCATCCGCGGAGCTGCTCGTCGCGAAGGTGGTCACCCGTTCCCGGTCGATCCCGGTCGAGGCGGAGGCAAAGGCGATCCGCTGGGCAGTCGAGCGCGGCGCTCGCGTCATCAACATGAGCCTCGGCGGCGTTCGCGACCCGCTCGATCCGAGCCGTGACACGTACTCGCGGCTCGAAGCCGACGCGATCGCTTACGCGGTCTCGAACGGCGCAGTCGTAGTGGCGGCCGTCGGCAACAGCCCGGATGGAGCAGGTTCCGGGAAGTACGCGAGCTACCCGGCTGCTCTTCCACACGTCCTCGGCGTGAGTGCGACGAACGACACGGGCGGCGTACCGGAGTTCTCGAACCGCGACCGGATCTACAACGACATCGCGGCGCCGGGATTGCAGATCATCTCGCTCCTGCCTCGCACGCTCACTGCGCGATTCCCCACGTGCGCCGATCAGGGCTACTCGAGCTGCGGCTCGGAGGAGTACCGAGAGGCGCAGGGGACGTCGTTCGCCGCGCCCCAGGTGAGCGCCGCCGCGGCGGTACTCCTGAGCTTGCGCCCGACGCTGCGAGCCGAGCAGGTGACAGAGATCCTCCGGAGCACGACCGTCGACCTCCACGCAGAGACCGGGTGTAGCGCCTGCGCCGTCGGGCGCGACGCGCTGTCGGGGTGGGGGCGTCTCGATGTCGCCGCTGCGATTGCCGCGCTCGACGAGGCGCTTCCGCTTCGCGACTTCTACGAGGCGAACGACGACGCCGGGTCTCGCGCGTACACGGTGTTCGGATCGAATCGAAGAATCAAGGCGACGGTCGACTTCTGGGACGACCAGGACGACGTGTACGCGATCCGGCTTCGCAAGAACCAGCCCGTCTACATCGGCCTCACCGGATCGGACAAGACCGTCGATCTGAGCCTCGCGTTCTGGCTCCCCGAGGCGCGCTTCATCGAGAGCGTCTCGAGTCTCCGCTTCCGTGCGCGTGTCTCGGCACGAACGGGATCGCGCCAGTATCTGTCCTACCGTGCCCGCGCGACGGGGAGCTACTTCATCCAGGTGCGGATGTCGAGCCCGGGCCTTACCCGCTACCGGTTGACCATCATCAAGGCCTGACCCTCTCCCGACGCCGAGGGTGATGTGCCACGGCGCTCTTGAACGGATCTTGAGCGCCTGACGCCATTGTCGGTGCATGTCCAGGGTGCTCTCAGCAACCGCTTTCGCGGCCGCTGCCCTTGCCTTCATGCTTCCGTTCGGAGTTGTCTCCTCTTGTGACGGCGCGGAGGTTCACTTCACCGGAACGGAGCTCGTCACCTTCTCCGTTCCCGCTGACGATGCGCAGGACGTGGAGCTCCGTGGCAGTCTGGAACGCGGCGCCGGGCCATTCGCGCTGGCCGCGCTCATCGGGACAGCACTCGGACTCGTCCTTTCGATCCTCGGCAGGCCAGGTGCAGGACGCTGCGCCGCTCTCGGTGTCGTGGCCATGCAGTTCTCGCTCTATGCGATGGTCCTCGTCTCGGACGACGGAGACCTCTTTGTCGGCTTCTGGCTCGCGCTCGCGTCCTTCGTCGTCGCCGGGCTTGTCAGTCCGATACGCGAGGTTCGTGGCCGCGGAAGAGCTCGGCGATCGGTCTGGCCGCCGATTGGCTATGGCGTGGCTGTTCTGTTCCCGCCAATCGGCCTCGTCGTGGCCGGATCCGTCGCGCTCATCGTGTGGCTCGCACGCGCCATTTGGCGGGCCGTACATCCACGACGTCCGGCGTACTAGGTTGGCTCGAGTAGCTCGTCGCTCGGGACCTCGCGCAGCATGCGTGCGGGGTTCCCGACGACGATGAGCCGGGGTGGAACGTCCTTCGTGACGACCGCCCCCGCTCCGACGAACGCTTCCTCGCCGATCTCGATCCCCGGACACAGGACCGCGCCTCCTCCGATCCGAGCGCCGCGACGGATCGTGGGGCCTTTCATCAGGGCGTGACGTCGTTCCGTACGGCCCATGAAGTTGTCGTTCGTGGTCACGACGCAGGGAGCGATGAACACGTTCTCCTCGAGTGTCGAGTACGCCGTGATGTAGGCCTCTGCCTGGATCCTCGTCATGGATCCGATGGTCGTGTCGTTCTCCACGAGCGAGCCGCGGCCGAGGACGACGTCGTCGCCGATCGTCACCCGCTCGCGCACGCACGACTGGTCGCCGAGGATGACGCGGGCGCCGATTCGCGAGCCGGCGAAAACGATCGCGCCGGTCGAGACGATCGTGCCGTCGCCGATCTCCGTCGGCGCGAGCGGCTCGTGCTTCGTGGTCGAGCGCGGCGACAGCGCCGGCTGCTTACCGACGACAGCGTTCTCGAGCACCTTCACTCCCTCGCCCAGGACCGTCCCCGCGTAGACGGTCGCCGTTGGGTGGACTTCAGCGGTCATTGAGCGAGGTCGTGAGCATGTCGAGTGCGCGCACGACCCGGGCGCCGTTGGTTGCCACCTTCCTGCGGTCGCCCTCACCGGCCACGAGCGAGAGGAAGAAGCGGCACTCGAGCTTGAGCGGCTCGTCGGTCGCGATCTTGGGAATGTGGATGTCGCCGGTGCGGGTCTGCCACTCCCCGTAGGTGTCAACGGGCCGCCACGGCGACTTCTCGTACACCGTGACCTTGCGGTCGAGCTCCATGTCGTCGAAGACGGCCATCTTCTCCGTTCCGACGACGGTCATCTTCCGCATCTTGTGCGGGTCGAGCCACGAGAGGTGCATGTGCGCGATCCGGCCCGACGGAAAGCGGAGGAAGCAGAAGACAACGTCCTCGACGCCAGGCTGGAGGAAGTCGCGGCCGTGCGCGAGCGCTTCCACCGGGTCCTCGTCGAGGAGGTAGAGGATCACCGAGAGGTCGTGAACGCCGAGCGACCAGAGCGCGTTCTCGTACGGCCGTATGCGGCCTAGGTTCTGGCGGTTCCCGTAG
>DASTEM010000277.1:0-3744 GCA_035709545.1 Gaiellaceae bacterium
TTTCGGGTACACGTTCTCCTCGGGAAGCGCAATCAGCTCCGCATACGTGCCGTCGCGCGGGCCGCCGACGAGCTCGAATCCCTCAGCAGGCGCGTCCTCGCGATCCCCCCAGCCGATTCCGCACAGCACCACGACCTCCTCGCCCGTATCGCGCCGCACGCCCGCACCGTCCGAGCCCGGAACGAGCGGCAGAGGGAACGGATAGACACCGTTACGGACGAGCAGGTCTCGCCGGTTGAGCGCCGCCGCTTGCAGCTCGACTACGACCTCCCCTGGCTTCGGCTGTGGATCGGGAACGCTCTCGTGAACAAGCACAGCACCTTCGTGGACTCGAACAGCGTGCATCGCTCCTCCTTCGGGGTGGTACGCATCTTCCACCACGCATCGAGACCGTGCGCCCCGAGCCTCGACGTCTAGTTCGTCCTCTAACGCATGTACGGCTCGTGGCGGGGACCGACGATCGTGCGGATCGCGTAGAGCGACGTCGAGCTGGTGATGAAGAGCGTGTGCCAGTCCTCGCCGCCCCAGGTGAGGTTGGCCGTGATCTCCGGAACGCGAACGACGCCGAGGTGCTGGCCCCTGCTCGAGATCACCCAGATCCCGCCCGGACCGGTAACCCAGACGTTCCCATGCTCGTCGCATTTCATCCCGTCTACGACGCCCTCGCCCGCAACACACGAGCCGACGTTCTCGAAGAAGATCCTCCCGTTCGACAGGCTCCCTCCCGCGTCGACGTCCCAGACCTTGATGTGCGCGCGCGGCGTGTCGTCGATGTACAGGAGCGCCTCGCCTGGCGAGAAGCACAGCCCATTGGGCATCTCGAACTCGTCTCGATCGACGATGAGCTCGGGCTCAGCGCCCCTCCCCGGGATGCGGTAGGCGCCCTGAAACCCAAGCCTCCGTCTCCGGCGATGCCCGTGCTCGGGCATGCGTCCGTACCAGGGGTCGGTGAAGTAGATCGCACCGCTCGAGTGGACGACGACGTCGTTCGGGCTGTTCAGCTCCTCGCCGTCGTACTCCTGGGCGACGATCTCGCGCGATCCGTCCGGGCTCTCCCGCACCACCGAGCTCGTCACGTGCTCGCACGCGATCAGGTTGAGATCGGCGTCGTAGGTCATCCCGTTGCACTTGTTCGAGAAGTTCCTGGCCTCGACCACCGAACCGTCAGGCGTGTACCTACGTCGAACGTCGTGCAACAGGTCGGAGAAGAGCAGGGAGTGATCGTGCGGATGCCAGATCGGCCCCTCGGTGAACCCGAAGTCGGTAGCCACCCGCTCGACCTGAGCCCCCTCCTCGACGAGATCGAAGACCGCGTCCGACTTCGCCTCGATGCCGACGCCCGTTTCTGTGCTCCTCACTTGTCCTCTTTTCGACGGAGTAGTGCGTCCGACTCTAGAGCGCGCGATCTAACGCATGAATACGCCGCCGTTGATGTCGAGCGTCGCGCCCGTGATGTAGCCCGCGTCGTCGGAGAGGAGGAAGGCGACGAGCGCGGCGACCTCCTCGGGCCGGCCCAGGCGACCCACGGGAATCGAACGAAGCTTCTCCTCGAGTCGGTCACGCAGCACCGACTGCGCGAGAGGCCCGTCGATGGCCGCCGGCGCGATGGCATTGACGTTCACGCCGTACGGTGCGAGCTCGGTGGCCGCACGGCGAGTGACCGCGATGACTCCCGCCTTCGACGCAGCGTAGTGCACGCCCGAGGCGCCGCTTGCGGACTGGCCCGCATCGCTTGCGAGGTTGACGATCCTTCCGCCACCGCGATCGCGGAGCGCGGCGCCGACCACACGGCACCCGAGGTACGTGCCCCGGAGGTTCGTCGCGAGCACGTCGTCCCACTCATCTGCCTCGATCTCCCAGAACGACCGGAACTCCGTGCGCGCAGCGTTGTTGACGAGGGCGTAGACGTCGTGTCCGAGCGCGGCGAGGAGCCTCTCCCACGACTCGAGCTCGCGCACGTCGTGCTCAAATGCCTGCGCCGCATCACCGAGCTCGGCCGCGACCCGCTCGACGCCCGCCAGGTCGATGTCCGTGAGCGCGACGCGATACCCATCGGCGTGGAGCCGCCGTGCGATCTCCTCGCCGATCCCACGGGCGGCGCCCGTGACGAGCGCCGTAGGCACTACTCGACCTCGACCGGATCGCCCACCGCGACCGGGCCGGGCTCGACGACCTCGCACCAGACACCGAACGGCAACGGCTCCAGAGTCGGCACATCCGCGCGGTACTCACCGAGAACGCCGAGCGTGTCGAGGTCGCGGGTCCCGCTGTCGGGATCGAGCGTGGTCATGGCGCAGCGCCCGGCCTTGTCCCGCACGACGACGACGGCTCCGCCGACACGCACCTGCTCGCCGACCCAGCCGTCCTCCGCGTGAGGCTCGACGCCGTCGACTCCTATCGTCATGCGGAAGCGGCGTCCGTCGACCGCGTCGGTCGCTCCCGCAGCATCGCGCAGCGCGTCGAGCGACCCGGTCGACAGGAGCGACGCGCCGGCTCTGGGGCCGCGGTCGTGTCCGTCGCCTTCATGCTCGGTGCGCACGAGACGAATCGACTTTCCCGTCAGCTCGGACAGGGCCCCGCTCCACGGCCCCTCGACGAGACGGCCCTCCACCGCCCGCCCGTAGAAGTTCGTCTCCACCCGCTCACCGAGCTCCACCTCTCCTCCGACGGCCGCACCGTCGGGAAACCGAAGGAGCAGCCGCCCGTCTTCGACGACGGGTCGCACCGTGAGGAGCGGAGGGACGCGCTTGGCGCTGACGAGCGCTCCCTCGGCGTCGATGAGATAGAAGCGCCGGTCACCGCGCACGCCGGTCTTCTCGAGCTCGATCGCCTCGAGCGTGGCCAGGCGCAGCGACTTGACGGGCGCCACCGAGAGCCAGGCGACCTGCGGAATGGCTACTCGACCTCGACGTGGATACGCTTTTTCGCGTCCTTGAGGAACCCACCCTCGCGCTGTCCCCGAACGGCGAGGATCTCCGCCAGGATCGAAAGCGCGGTCTCCTCCTGCGTGTCGGCGCCGATGTCGAGGCCGCACGGGCCCATGATCCGGTCGAGCGCCGACTCCTCAACGCCGGCCTCGAGCAACCGCTCGCGGCGGCGCTCCTGGTTGCGACGCGAGCCGAGCGCCCCGATGTAGAAGGCCTCGGTCTCGAGCGCGCCGATCAGGGCAGGCTCGTCGAACTTGTCATCGTGCGTGAGGACGACGATCGCCGTCTGGTGATCCGGCTGCACTTGCGCATACGCCTTGTCCGGCCACTCGACGATGAGCTCGTCCGCGGAGGGAATCCGCTCGCGCGTTGCGAACTTCGCCCTCGCGTCGGCAACGATCGCGTGCCAGCCGAGGAGCTTTGCGCCGCGGCACATCGCCTCGGCCGTGTCGACGGCGCCGTAGATGAAGAGTCGCGGCGACGGGCCGTACCACTCGGCGAACACCTTCGAGCCGTCAGCGAGGACGAGAAGTCGGTTACGCCCGCGCCGGATCAGCTCGTTGAACTGCGCGACGGCATCCTCCAGTCCGTCGCCGACGCGCCCACCCGACTCGAGGACGAGCACCTTCGTGCCTGCCTCGTCCCCCTCGACAGCTGTGAAGAGGATCCCGCGCTCCTCGGAGGCGCGCAGCTCCGCGAGGCGGTGGATCAGCGACATCGGCAACCGGCTCGGTCGCATCCGCTGGGGGAACCTCCCGGTTCCCCCAAGACCCCCTCCACTCGTCCGCTGCGCGGGCAGTTCGCTCCGCTCATTCCA
>DASTEM010000278.1:0-3552 GCA_035709545.1 Gaiellaceae bacterium
ACGCGCCGGACTGCGAACTGTCCGCCGAGCCAGCTCTCGGTGTCGGCGAGCAGGGTCGACTTCCCGGTGGCTTCTCCGCCCACGAACGCGATGACCGCGCCGCCGCCACCGGGGCAGAGCGCCTTCCGCTCGCCGCGCGACCGGTACAGCGCCCTCGTCGCGAACTCCCTGACCTCGGCGAGCCAGGCGCGGAAGCGTCCACGCCGGGCGTAGGGCCGTAGTGCTCGGCGGACGCCCCGGCCAAGAACGACTCGCCGGGCCAGAGACGCGGGCGCACTGAGCGCGTCGAGCGCGGTTCGGAACAGCTTGACGTCCAGCGCGGGCAGCCACACCGGAAGCAATATCTCGGCCTCGGCGCGGGCCTCCGGCGTCACGAGCCAGGCGGCCTCGCGCTGCACGTTCTGCCATTGCCGTCTGAGCAACAGCACCTCCGCAAGCGTTGTGTGCTTCAACGACATGCGCAGGACGAAGACAATGAGCTCGGCTCCTCGCGTCGGGACGTTCACCGGCTCCTGCTGCTCGACGTCCGTGAGAAGCATCTCCTCGAGCGGCAGGTGGTAGTTCTTCACGAGGCTCCCGCCCGAGACGACGCGGAGGTACGAGTGGACGTGAACGAACGCTCCGGTCTCTTCGTCTAGCGCATGGTGATGCTCGACCGAGGGGAACGGCGCCGACCCGTGCTCGACGGCCGGCCGGAACCCGAGGTCCTGGAGGATCTGGCGAAAGGCCTGAGCGTCGTGACGGTGCACGAGGAGGTCGAGGTCGGTCTCGCCCGCAAGAGTCTCCGGGAGGATCCAGTTGCTCTTCCAGTGGCAATAGCGGATGCCGGTTTCGTTCAACCGCTCGAAGAGCGCTGAGACGGTCGCGAGCACTAGCGATCGGAGGCGATTCGTGCGGCAACGCCGGTCTTGGCCGCGCCCAGAGAGGCGCCTGCGCGAAACTCGGATGCGAGGTCGGAGCCCGCTCGACGGAGCTGGTCGAGGTCGTCGTCGTCGTTCTCGATCACGAGAACCCGGTCTTGCAGCGGAGCGCACTCCGCGACGAGGTCGAACACCTCGACGGTGCGGGCGATCGTTCGCTCCACCTCGGCCGGAGACCGCCCGAGGTGTTGACGGCGTTGATCGGGCCGGGTCGTCGCGCGCCGGACGAGCGTCTCGATCGGAGCTCGCACGTAGACGATCCGGTCAGGACGCGGAACGAGCTCCGCGAACCGCTCGACGTCCGCACGATCGAGCTCGACGTCGGTGAGCGCGAAGAGGTATGCGCTGAGCACGGTGCCTTCGTCCGAGAGGACGATGCGATCCTCGGCACGGCTCCGTGCGAGCTCGTACATCCCGACCCGGCGAGCAATCCCGCGCATCCCGTTCAATCGGTCGTATCTCGTCGGCGCATATCGAGTGTGCATGCGACGCGCGAAGCCGAGGTACTCGCGCCGACGGCGATAGCTCCCAAGGAGAAACGGCAAACTGCAGGCCTCCTGCAGGAGGTTCCTCGCTGTCGGATGCGTGATGTCGCGGAGTCCCGGGCGGTCGAGGACGAGGTCCGCCATCCCGACTGCACGGCCCTCGAGCGCCGCGACTTGACTAAGCATCCGGGACAGGGTCGTCTTCCCGGCGCCGTCGCACCCGATGAGCTCGACGATCACAGGATCTCCCGGTACACCTTCTCGTAACCCGCGTGCATCGCCGGTAGCCCGAAGCGCCCGGACACGAGCTTCTTCCCCTCGAGGCCGACGGCTCGCCGCTCGTCGGCCGGCATCGACCGAAAGCGCTCGATCTCGCGCGCGAACCCGTCGACGTCCCCGATGCGAATGAAGGGGACGAAGTCCGCACCGTCCGCGACCTCGCGATGGTGCGGAATGTCGGAGAGCACAACCGGGCAGCCCGCCGCCATCGCCTCGATGACGGCCACCGGAAGACCTTCGCCGTGAGATGCCGAGACGAAGAGGTCGGACCGCGCACAGCGCGTGAAGACGTCATCGCGAGGCACAAGCCCGGCCAGGTCGACCTTGTCCGCGAGCCCTGCCGAATCGATCTCCCTCCTAATCGGCTCCTCGAGCGAGCCTGCTCCCACGTACGTCAGCTTCGAATTCGCGTCTGCTACGCGCCGGAATGCCGTGAGCACGGTCAGCGGATCCTTCACCTTCTCGAGCCGACCAACGGAGATGACGTCGAAGGTCGTATCTGGGCTAGTCCCGGCATCGAGCACGGCGCGGTCCACGCGCTCGAGATCGGCCGCGTTCTGCACCACGCGAGCGCGCTTCCCGACCAGTCGCTTCCACAGTCGCGGATAGCTGTCGTAGGCGGCGTGGCCGCAGAAGACGACGCGCCGGAACATCGCGGCCGGCGGCAGCATGAGCGCTTTGTTCCTCAGCTTGTAGTCGTAGTAGGAGTCCTGGACGGTGTAGACCAGCTTGCGGAAGAGGCGCCAGCGACGCGGGTGCGGAAGAAGCCCGGCCGTGAGCAGCGCGCCCGTGTGCGGAGCGTGCGCATGGATGACGTCGTACCCGCCCGCGTCGAGCGCGCGCCGGAGCGCGCGGAAGAACCCGCGGAGCGTGCCGTCGCCTGCGAACACGGTGATCTCTGTCGGCCACTCGAGCTGCGGAGGGAAGTACGTGCAGATCGCGAGGTCGCGCTCGTGCATGAGGGGCAGGCAGTGCTCGTTGTACTGCCCGTTCGTAGGCCCGAGGACGATGATCAGATGCAGGATGCGGAGCCGTCGCCCGGCCGAGCCTTGACCGCTCATAGGGCAACCTTGGTTGCGCTATGAGCGTGGCGGGGTGTGGGGAACCGGGAGGTTCCCCACGTTCTCCAAGAGAAGGGGGCACGCGGGACCATCGCAAGACCGGAGTTCGCTGTCGCGAACTCCGGTCGCGGACAAGCGCGGGGAAACAGGGTTTCCCCCGTGACCACGAGACGCAGGCGAGTGGTGCTCATGTCGGTTCGGGTCGCACGTCGCCGGCCATCTTCCTTCCTTCGTCTGACTCTCTCGCGCCCACGGAAAGCGTCTCTGCGACCTCGGCAGCGATCGCTGCGGCCGGCATCGTAGCCGTGTCGTACCGGAGCAGCCGTGGGCGACCGAGGTCCTCGATCAGCCGCAGCACCTGCCCGTACGCCCAGCGATGCCGCTCGACGAGCTCGAGGCCCTGGGCCCGCTCCGCTCCCTTGACATCGTGTTTCTGGGTCCTCTCGTCGATTCGGGTGAGCAGTGTCTCGTCCGGTGCATCGAGCACGACGAGCGCGTCGAGCTCGAGCGACCAGCGTTCGACCATTCGCTGCTGCCACGTCGCGAATCGCGAGCTGCGCGTGACGGGCTTGCGCCCCCACGCGAGGCACGCGAGCGCGAAGACCGGGCCCTGGTCGAGGACGACCATGCCGGACACCCGGCCGTCGCGTTCGTAGCGTAGGTACCGGTGCCACTCCGCGGTGTAGAGGACGAACTTGAGCTCGTCCCAACTCAGCAGCGGACGGTTCCGTGCGCTCGCCGCGAGGAGTGGAGCGAGCCCCGGAAGACCGTGCAAGACGTAGGGCCAGTGCGCGGGCAACCGCGTGT
>DASTEM010000279.1:0-4025 GCA_035709545.1 Gaiellaceae bacterium
ACTGGAAGCTGCGGAATGCGCCCGGCGCGAGCGTGAACGGCACGTCGATGTAGCCCTTGCCGCCCTCGTCGTCCAGGTCACCGAACTTGTCGTCGACGACCTGCGTGATCGTGACGTCGAGCGAAGCGGACGTGTTCGTGATCCGCACCGAGTACTGGACTTGCCCGCCCGGCTCCTTCACGCTCGTCGGATTGGCCGACTTGGACACCACGATCGATCCGCGACCGCGTGGTACGTCGTTGTTCACGATCGTGCACGTCCGTGACTCGTTTGGTGCGAGCGTGATGTCGCCGCAACCCGAATACGTCGTCGTGAAGCCCGCGACCGCCGGCTCGGTGATCGTGTAGTTGCCGGCCTGGACCGTAAGCTCGTTCTGGCCGTCGGCCTCGAAGCCCTGCGCTGGGCCACCGTTTACGGAGAACGAGAAGTTGCTGGCGCGAGCGGTTCCACCATCGTCGTTCACGACGACCTTGCGGACGATCAGCGTCGCAGTGGTGGCCAGATCGTCATTTGTCAGGACGCACGTCGCCTGGTGCGATTTCGCCACTGTCACGTTGCCGCTCGCGTCGCAGTCACCGGAGTAGGTGAGCGAATATCCGGACGGACCGCCCGACTCGGTGACGACGTATGCGCCTGGCTCGACCTCGTTTGACGTTCCCTGACTGTCGCCGGGGAACGAGAGCTGAGTCGGGCCTGAGACGTTCATCGTCCAGTCGCTCGGGACGGCGTCGCCACCGTCGTTCGAGATGACGCGCTTGACGACGACGAGGCGGGTCGGCTCCTCGTGCTCCTCCTCCTCGTTCGTGATCGTGCAGGTTGCGCTTGCTCCCGCCGCGAGCTCGATGCCCGAGCAGTTGGCGTAGGTCGTTGTGTACCCCGCGACCGCCGGCTCGGTAACCGCGTACGTGCCGGAGGGCACCGTGAGCTCGTTCTGCCCGTCGCCGTCGAAGCCCTGTGTCGCCGCGCCGTTCACGGAGAACGAGAAGTCGCTCGCCGTTGCGTTGCCCCCGTGGTTGACGACGACCTTGCGGACGATCAGGGTCGACGCCGCCGGCGCCTCGTCGTCGTTCGTGAGCACGCACGTCGCCGCGCCGTCGTCCGGAACGGTGACGTTCCCGCTTCCGTTGCAATCGCCCCCGTACGACAACGCATAACCGGAGGGACCGGACTCGGTGACGGTGTACGTCCCTGCGAGCACCTCGTTGGACGTCCCTGATGCAGAGCCCGAGAAGCTGAGCTGAGTCGGGCCACTGACGTTCATCGTGAAGTCCTCTGAAGCGGCGGTTCCGCCGTTGTCGTTGACGACCGTCTTGACCACCGTCAGCGTGCCGCTTTCCTCATCTACACAGTCCCCCGCCAGGGTGACCGACCGCGTGAACGTCTGAGTGTCGTTCGAGTTGGGCCAACCGATCTTCACGACGACTGTCTGCGCTCCTGAGGTGTCGCCGGGGAACGAGCTCGGCGTGATGCTCTTCACGAACGCGCCGGGCCACTGAGCCGACTGCTGGATGGTGGCCGAGATCGTGTAGGTCTCCGCCTCTTGATCGCAGACCGCCTCGACCGAGAGGCCGTCGGCGTGCCAGCTGAGAGCGACCGCGACACCGATCGCCATGCACGCCAGCAGTCCACCCATGAGTGCGACCGACAGGCGCTGGATCCTCGTGCTCGGTCGTGAAGCGCGCGCGCTCGAGGTACCCACGTTCGAGCGACGGTCTCCACTCACTCGCTGAATGAGGTGCAGAAGCCTGGTCATCCTCACCCACTCCCTTCGCTGCGTTGCTCTCGCCCGAGCACTCCGTGGCACTTCCCCACGAGTACACGCAGCCGGGCGCTGCCTTTGGTTGGTCTCAAACACTGGGTAGTGCCCCTTCTGGGGTGCCGCAATCCCTCGAACGAGGGCAACTGGACGAAAGGCCAGTCTGCGAGCCATGCCGCGCTCGGGGGACAATCACTCGGACGAGTTACCCCGGTGGCCGTTCGCCTCCGGTCATAGGCGGCACCACCCGCTCCGTGAGGCGAACATTCGATCCTGTCTAGCCTTCGCGCTGCAATGACGATGTCGCCGCAGCGGCGCACAGCGCTCGTCTCGGTCGGGGCCGCGTGTCTCCTGATCGCGATCAAGCTCGTCGCAGGCCTTGCCAGCTCGAGCCTCGGGCTCCTCGCCGAGGCAGCGCACTCCGGAACCGACCTCGCGGCCGCTCTGCTCACGTTCTTCGCGGTCTCCGTCGCCGTGCGTCCCGCCGATCGCGGTCACCCCTACGGGCACGGGAAAGCGCAGAACCTCGCGGCACTCGGCGAGGCAGGCTTCCTCATCCTCGTCAGCGTCGGTATCGGTGTAGCGGCGATCATGCGACTCGCCGGTGTCATCGAGTTCGAGGTCGATCCGACGTGGTGGACGTTCGTCGCGATCGCGCTCGTGCTCGCAATCGACGGATCGCGGACGCTGGTCTCGCTGCGCGGCGCGCGTCGCTACGGCAGCGACGCGCTCCTCGCGAACGCGCTCCACTTCGGAAGCGACTTCGCCGGGACGATCGCCGTGCTCGCCGGCCTCGTGGCGGTGGCGCTCGGAGCTCCCGCCGGCGACTCGATCGCCGCCCTCTTCGTGTCAGGGCTGGTCGTCGCCGCGGCATCTCGGCTCGCGTTGCGAAACGTGGACGTGCTGATGGACCGCTCGCCCGACAGCGCGACCCGAGTCGCGCGGCGGGCCATCGCGGGGCTCGACCCCCCGGTCGAGCTTCGCCGGCTTCGCATTCGGAGCGCGGGCGGCGAGCACTTCGCCGACGTCGTCATCGGTGTCGCGCCCGGCGCCGCGGTCGGCCAGGGTCATTCAGCGGCTGATCGGGTCGAAGGCGCGCTCCGCGATGCGCTCCCCGGCATCGACGTGGTCGTCCACGTCGAGCCGGGCGCTGCCGGCTCGGGCGTGCGCGAACGCGTGCTCGCGGCCGCGCTGACGGTTTCGCAGGTTCGGGAAGTCCACAACCTCTCCATTCTCGAGGTGGACGACCGCCTCGAGGTATCCCTCCATCTGAAGCTCCCTGGCGATCTGTCGCTCGAGCGGGCACACCACGTCGCCGAGCGCGTCGAGGAGGCCATCCTGTCGGAGATTCCTGCGGTCGCGTCCGTTCAGACACACCTCGAGCCGCTGAAGGAAGCTGTCGCTGGAGAGGAGATCGCGATCGACGCGCTTGCTATCGAGACGGTGGTGCTCGAGGAAACGGGTGCAAAGCCTCGCGATCTGCGTTTCGTCCGAACGGACGACGGCATCGTGGCCTTTCTCACGCTCGCGCTCGGAAGCGAGGGGTCACTGACGGACGCTCATGGCCGTGCCAGCGCCGTCGAGGAGCGGATTCGCCGCGCCGTTCCCGCCATCGCCGACGTGGTGGTGCACACGGAGCCGTGAACGCTCGCCTTCGGCTCGCGATCGCGGGGGAAACCATGTTTCCCCCGCGTCCCCCCTTCTTCTCGAGAGCTTGGGGAACCTCCCGGTTCCCCAAGCCCCTCCACGCTCATGGGCCTGCCGGCCCATGAAGCTCTGCATGTTTCACCCGCTCGACCATCCGCTGGAGCGCGGGTGGGTGGGCCGGATCGACGGAGACCGTGTGATCCAGCTGGCCGCGCAGACGCTGCAGTCGTTCTTCACGGGCGGCGGTACGGCCCGAGAGCACGCCGTCTATCCGCTCGCCGAGGTGCGGCTCCTTGCACCCGTGCTCCACCCGCCCTCGATCCGCCTCTTCGAGGACCGGACCTCGTTCGCCTTCGCCAACCCTGCCGCGATCGTTGGCCCTGGCGCGGCAGTCGTCGGTCCCGTGTCGACTCTGTCCGTGCTGCCCCGACTCGCGGCTGTGATCGGCGCGCACGGCGCGATCGGAGGCTTCACGGTGTTTGCGGAGTGGCGCGCGCTCGACGTGGAGCCGCCAAAGGATCGCGACTTTGCACTCGGCCTCGGCCCTGTCGTCGTCACGCCCGACGATCCTGACGCTCGTCGGGCCCGAGGCGTCTTCCCCGACTTCGACTGGATGGCCGCC
>DASTEM010000280.1:0-9053 GCA_035709545.1 Gaiellaceae bacterium
GTTCGGCGACCGTCACATCTACGGGCCGGAGGGGATCGACTTCTACACGCGGACGAAAGCAGTGACGAGCCGCTGGCCCGATCCTGCGACGAGCAAGGTCGACCTCGGCTTCCCGCAGACGCGCTAGGCGAGTGGCGCACATCCGACTGATCGACGAGGGCGAGGCCCAAGGGCTTCTCGCAGAGGAGTACGACGCCGCGGTCGAACGCGCAGGGAAGGTCTTCAACATCCTGAAGGCGATGAGCCTCCGACCGGGCGTGCTCCGCGCGTCGATGGAGCTCTACAAGGAGATCATGTTCGGCGAGTCGGGGCTCTCGCGCCGCGAGCGCGAGCTGCTCGCGACCGTCACCTCTGCCGAGCAGAGCTGCCACTACTGAACAAAGGCCCACGCCGACGACCTCCGTGCCGAGGGCGCCGCAGACGAGGTCGCAGAGCACGCGATGCACGACTATCGCCAGGCGGACCTCACGCCACGCGAGCGCGCGTTGTGCGATTTCGCGGTCAAGCTCACGCACCTCGCGGCGGAGATCGATCAGGGCGACATCGACGCCCTACGAGCGCACGGCCTCGACGATCCAGCAATCTCGG
Organism: Gaiellaceae bacterium; assembly: GCA_035709545.1. GTDB lineage: Bacteria > Actinomycetota > Thermoleophilia > Gaiellales > Gaiellaceae > GMQP-bins7. The sequence continues at coordinate 589 of DASTEM010000280.1, forward strand.
ACGCAATCCAGGTGATCGGATACTTCAACTACGTCACCCGGGTCGCGGACGGCGTGGGGATCGACGACGAGCCCGAGTGGACGACGGTGTAGTCATACCTTGACGTCACTCAAGTGGGTGACACCCGCTGCCGATAGGCAGGGCGTGGCAAGGAACGAGGACGGATTCACGCTGGTCGAGATGCTTGCCGTGATGATCGTCATGGCGGGCCTCCTCGCGATCGCCATCGGGTTCCAGACCAGCGCTCGTACGCGGGCCGGGGACGCCGTCGCGAAGTCGAACATCGATGTCGCCGTGCCGGCGTTCAACGCTTATCACCTCGACAACGACACATTCGCCGGCATGACGCTCGCGGGACTCCAGAGCTCGTACAGCGCGGGCCTCCAGGGGTTCGAGATTCTCTCGGCGGGCGCAGCGAGCTACTGCGTTCGGAGCACCGTCGAGGGGCGCTCCTGGTACAAGAACGGGCCGAGCGCGCCGATCACGGCGACGGCCTGCTCGTAGCACCGGACGCAGCACGTCTCAGCACCCGCCGATCGCCGACCCGCCGGGTGACGCCGTCCTGGTCGAAGCGCTCGAGGAGGAGCTGGGCGTCGCGCCGACCGGTGCCTGCAAGGTCGCGGAACCGCGCGAGCGTGATGCCGTCCGCCGCCCGGCACTCGGCGATCAGCACGTCCTTCGCCACCTCGTAGGCGTCGGCGCCGATCGCATAGCCGTCGCCGAGCCGAACGAGCCGTCCCGCGGCTTCGAGAAAGCGTGCGAGCTCGTCGTCCTCCACCTTCGTCGCTCGTGCGCCCGCCGCCGCCAGCTGGGTCTCGAGCGCGGCAGCCTCCTCGCTTCGAGCGCCGAGCGAGGCGACCGCGCCGGGCAGGTAGAGCTTCGAGCCGCGGCGCTCGAAGCGAAGCAGCGGCACGACGTCCGCTGCCCACGGCTCGCTCGGTGGCGCAACACCCGGATCCAGCGGGTCCGCCTCCGCGAGCCGGGCGCCCAGCTCGTGCTCGAGCTCCGCGAGCCACTCTGCCGAGAAGACCCACGGCCCGGCCCGCATGACGCCCTCCGGGTCGCCGTCCAGCACGTGCGTCAGTGAGTCGACCAGGACCGGCGCCGAGATCGTGGCTGCGACGTCGCCGCGCTCGAGGAGCTCCATCCGCGCTTCGTCCCGATGTCGCGGTGGAGCAGGATCGAGGACCGTGCCCCCACCGACAGTCGTCTCTGCCCGGAGGATCACGCGGTCGCCTCGCGCCGCGACGAACGGGGCCGCGAGCCGAAGCTGCGCAAAACGCTCGCCCACGCGAACGACGCGTGCCGCCGTGTGAGCAGTCCCGAGGTGCACCTGGAGCCGGATATCGGTAGCGATGCTCTCGAGCTCTTCGAGAACGACGTCGAGACGGTAGGAGCTGGGGTACGCACCGGGAGCAACGAGGGCGTCACCGCGGCGAACATGCCTTCGCTCGACCCCTGGGAGGCTCACCGCGACACGCTGACCTGCCTCGGCACGTTCAACGTCGCGATCGTGAACCTGAACGCTGCGCACACGCACGGAGCGGCCGGCCGGCTCGACCCGCAGCTCGTCGCCCGCGCCGATCGAGCCCGACCAGAGCGTGCCGGTGACGACGGTGCCGAACCCGTGTAGCGAGAACGACCGGTCGACCCAGAGCCGCGTCAGGCGCTCTGTTCGTACACGCTCGACCTGCCCCGCGGCACGCGCGAGCGCGGCTCGGAGCTCGTCGAGCCCCTCCCCGGTCCGCGCGCTCACCGGGACGACCTCGGCTCCAGGAACGAGCTCGGCGACCTCCTCGAGCGCGAGCTCGACGATCTCGGCGTCGGCGGCGTCGACCTTCGTAACGGCGACAACGCCGTGCTCGACCCCCAGCAGCCGGAGGATCGCGAGGTGCTCGTGCGTCTGCGGTCGGGCGCCCTCGCCCGCGTCGACGACGAGCAGGAAGAGGTCGATCCCGGTCGCGCCCGCGACCATCGTTCGCACGAACCGCTCGTGTCCGGGCACGTCGACGACGGAGAACGCGCGGCCGTCAGGGAGCTCGAGCGGCGCGTAACCCAGGTCGATCGAGATCCCACGCCGCTGCTCCTCGGGCAGGCGGTCCGTGTCCTTTCCGGTCAGAGCCCGCACGAGCCACGTCTTCCCGTGGTCGATGTGGCCGGCGGTTCCGACCGTCAGCGCCATCACAGGTGCTGCATGACGTTGATGACCGCACCGTTGGGGTCGCGAACGAAGAAGCGACGCACCCCCCAGTGCTCGTCGGCCAGCCCGTACAGGATCTCGCACCCGGCGGCGGCGGCCCTTCGATGCACCGAGTCGACGTCATCGACCTCGATCGAAACATTCGGCGTCACCGGCGCGTTCGCGTCGGCAGCCATGACCGTCAACTGCGCGGTCTCGTTGGCAGGCGAGACGTACGTCGTGATCCAGCCCATGTCCATGCGCAGCTCCAGGCCGATCACGTCCTCGTAGAACGCTCGGCTTTCAACGGGGCGCTCGCCGTGGAGATCGGGGACGACGCGCCGAACCGTCATCGACGCGCGGCGGCTACCGCCGCGACCACCTCATCGACCTCGGCGTCCGTCAGCGTGCGGCAGTCGAGGAGCGTGCGGCCATCGCGCACGACCGCGATCACGGGAGGCTCACCAAGGCGGAGACGTTCGGCCAGCGACTCCTCGACCGCACACGCAGCGCTCGGGAGCTCGGCGAGCGGGAGCGCGCCGCCGCCGACCTTGGCGACGGTCTCCTCCACTTCGCCCCCGACGAGCTCCGCGAGTCGCTCTGCCCGCGCGCGAACCGCCTCGAGCGGCTCGTGGAGCAGGCGCAGCACTGGAATCCTGTCTCGCGTCTCGGGGTCGAGGGCGAGTGCGAGCGTCCCCTCGAGCGCGGCGAGCGTGAGCTTGTCGGCACGCAGTGCTCGCTGGAGTGGATGCCGTCGCAATCGCGCGACGAGGTCAGCGCGACCGACGACGATCCCTGCTTGCGGGCCGCCGAGGAGCTTGTCGCCCGAGAAGCAGACGAGATCCGCGCCGGCGCGCAGGCTCTCGGCCGGGGTGGGCTCGTCGCCCACCGCCGCCAGCGCGCCCGAGCCGAGGTCGTCCACCAGCGGCAGCTCGTGACGTCGGGCGATCTCCGCAAGCTCGGCGAGCTGAGGCCGCTCCGAGAACCCGACGACACGGAAGTTCGACTGGTGCACCCGCAGAAGAACCGCGGTCTCGGGGCCGATCGCTCGCTCGTAGTCCGCCGCCCGAGTGCGATTCGTCGTCCCCACCTCGACGAGCCGAGCCCCGGAGCGAGCGAGCACGTCGGGAATGCGAAAGCCGTCGCCGATCTCGATCAGCTCACCCCGCGAGACGACCACCTCACGACCCTCCGCCAAGGAAGCGAGGGCGAGCAGCACGGCAGCCGCGTTGTTGTTGACGACGAGCGCAGCCTCGCTCCCGGTCAGCCGCGTCAGCACAGCCGAAAGATGATCCTGCCGAGAGCCGCGCACGCCGAGCTCGAGGTCGTATTCGAGGTTGGAGTAGCCGCGTCCGACCTCCAGTACACGGTCGAGCGCCGCGGCAGCGAGAGGCGCACGGCCGAGGTTCGTGTGCACGAGGACTCCAGTGGCGTTGAGCACGCGGCGGAGCGACGGCCGCCGGGAGCTCCCGAGCTCCTCGAGCACAGCGTCGACGAGCGACTGCGGAGACGAGCCGTCACGGATCTGGTCGCGGGCTCGATCCAGCACTGTCCGCGCCGCCGCGACCGCCAGCTCGCGCGGCTCGCCCTCGAGTCGCTCGTCCCGAAGCAGCTCGTCGACGGAGGGCAGATCGCGCAGTCTCACGCCGAAAGTGTAGGAACGAGCTTGCGCAGAAGCGCGGTGAGCGACCCGGCCGCCGCGGCACCGACCTCGAGCACTGCCTCGTGGTCGATCTTCTCGGGCAACACACCTGCCGCCATGTTCGTGACCACCGAGATGCCGAGGCAGCGAATACCCATGTGCCGCGCGGCGATGACCTCGGGCACCGTCGACATCCCGGCGAGGTCGCATCCGGCCGCGCGCATGAAGCGGATCTCCGCGGGCGTCTCGAACTCAGGACCGAGCCAGGCCGCGTACACGCCTTCCCTAAGCTCGAGGCCGAGGCTCGCTGCGGCCTCATGCGCGGAGCGGCGCAGCTCAGGATCGTAGGCGTCGCTCATGTCGGGGAAGCGCGGGCCGAGCGCGTCGTCGTTCGGCCCGACGAGCGGCGATGTCCCCTGAAGGTTCACGTGATCCGAGATGAGGACGAGCATCCCCGGCCGATACGTCTCGTTGATTGCACCCGCGGCGTTGGTGACGACGAGCGTCCGCACGCCGAGGCGACCGAGGACGCGAACGCCGAAGACGGCCCGGTCCGCGCCGACGCCCTCGTAGAGATGTGCACGCCCGCGCATGATCGCGACGGGTTCGCCCTGGAGATCGCCGAGGTCGAGCACTCCCGCGTGGCCGACGGCGGTGGAGACGGGCCAGCCAGGGACCTCCGCGTAGGGGATCTCGACCCGGTTCTCGAGCGCGTCGGCAAGCCCGCCGAGCCCGCTGCCGAGGATCACACCGACTCGTGGTACAGCGCTAGTGGCCTCTCTGATCCGGCGAAGGGCGTCGTCGAGCATCAGGGAGTGCCTTGTGCCACTCGGGCCTCATATGCGGAGACGACAACGTCGACCGCAGTACGAGGATCATGGGTGAGGCGAATCAGCTCCGCATCCTCCGGCGAGATCAAGCCGTCCGCGAGCATCTCGGTCCGCATCCAGTCGAGCAGCTCCTGCCAGTAGTCGGAATCGAAGAGCACGACCGGGAAGTCGCCGATCATCTCGGTCTGGATCAGCGTCAACGCCTCCCACAGCTCGTCCTGCGTTCCGAAGCCGCCGGGGAAGATCACGAACCCTTCGGCGGCCTTCACGAACATGACTTTGCGGGCGTAGAAGTGGTGGAAAGTGAGCGAGAGGTCGAGGTAGGGGTTGGACTCCTGCTCGTGCGGCAGCTCGATGTTGAATCCGACCGAGAGGCCGCCAGCCTCTCGGCAGCCGCGATTGGCAGCTTCCATCACACCAGGGCCGCCCCCAGTCACGACGGCGAACCCCGCGTCGGCGAACGCACGGCCCGTCGCACGCGCGCTCTCGTAGGTCGGCGTCCCCGCAAGGACTCGCGCCGAGCCGAAAACTGAGACCGCGGGTCGGTCGATCTCTTGCACCGCCTGAAAGCCAGCGAGGAACTCAGCAGCGATCAGCGAGACGTCGGCTGCCAGAGTCTCGTGCTCGCGCCGCAGGACGCGGCGGTCGAGCTGCGCGTCCTGGCTCACCTTTAGAAGTCTCGCTCGACGTAGGTGCCGGACACGGCGAGCGCGAGCACGCCGATGAGGCCGAGGTAGACCGTTGCGACCGCGAGGCGCCTCCCCCCGGAGAGGCGGTAGTACTCGGCGTTCACGCCGCGCTCGCGCCAGCGGCGCCACAGGTCGAGCGCACCGAGGATCACGATGAGGATCAGGATCGGATTCGGGCTGACGATGAGGAGCCCGACCATCATCACGAGGCCCGCGAACCAGATCGCAGGGTGAAGTGCGGCCGCGGCACGACCTCCGTCCAGGGGGACGATCGGGATCAGGTTGAAGAGGTTGAGGAAGAAGCCGACGAAGGCTAGGCCGATCAGGATGTCGGAGTTGGCCGCCTCGCCGGCAACCCAGAACACCGCCGCCCCAACCGAACCGAGGATCGGCCCTGCGAGCGCGACGCGGGCCTCCTTCCAGGCGTCGTCGGGAAGCTGCTTCATTCCGATCACCGCGCCGAGAAACGGGATGAAGAGCGGCGCGCTCGCGGGAACGCCTTGTCGCCGGAGCTCGATGACGTGCCCGAGCTCGTGGACGAAGATCAGGACGACGAAGCCGACCGCGAACGGGAGTCCCCAGATCCACGCGTACGCCGCGATCGACACCAGCATCGAGGCCGCGGTCGTGAACACTTTCAGCTTGAGCAAGATGGCGCCGTACTTGAGCACCAGGAATCCGAGGGCGATGATCGGAGCGGCCAGCCGGCGCACAAGGCTCCCAAGGCCCCAGCGCGGATGCACGGGCTCGTAGCCTCGCCCGCCGTCGGCCGACGATTCCGGTGTCGGGAAGCTCGGCGGCTCGGGCGCTTCGACGGGATCGAACCGCCGGTCCGGCTCGTCTACGACCCCTGGCCGATCCATTCCTCACCACCCACGTACGTCTCTTTCTTCCAGAGCGGCACCGACACCTTCAACCGATCGATCGCCTCCTGGCAAGCCGCGAGCGCCGCTGCGCGATGAGGAGCCGACACGGCGATGACGACGCTCGTCTCGCCGATCACCACGCGCCCGACCCGATGGTGGATCGCGATCGCGCAAAGCTCGTGCCGACGCTGGAGCTCAGCCGCCAGATCGGCCATCACCTGCTCGGCCATTCCCTCGTACGCCTCGTAGTCGAGGTAGAGGACCTGGCGTCCGCGCGAGCGCGCTCGAGTCGTGCCGATAAAAGTGGCGATCCCACCGGCATCGGCGCTCCTCACCTGCTCGACCGCGGCCTCGACGGACAGTGGGTCTTCGGAGAGCAGGAATCGACCGCTGCCGCCCCCTGACACGGGCGGGATGACGGCGATCTCGTCACCGTCTGAGAGCCGCTGGCCTGGAGCCGCGTAGGCCCGGTTGACCGCGTAGAGCAGCCCGGGTGTCTCGTCACCGAGGCCGAGCAAGGGCCAGATGTCCCGAACAGTCGCTCCGTCGACCAGCTCGAGCTCGAGGCGCCCCGACCCTGCGCGCTCGCGCAGCGCTGCAAACAACCGTACCTGCACCTTCACGAAAGGAGGGTATCCGCCGGTTGCCTCCCGGCTCGTGACATGTTAGGTCCCGCACGTGGCGATTGCGCTTGCGAGGGTGAATCTCAATGAACGGGTGTACGACGAGCTGCGTACGCGAATTCTGGCGCGCCAGCTTCGCCCGGGAACCAAGCTCAGCCTCCACGCGCTCGCCGCCGAGCTGGGCGTCTCGCGCAGCCCAGTGCACCATGCGCTGACCAGGCTCGTTTCCGAAGGCCTCCTGACGGTTCGGCCACGTCGCGGCTACTACGTCACTCCGGTGACGGCACAGGCGCTGGCGGAGGGGTACGAGGTGCGGCTCGCGCTCGAGCTGCTTGCCGCCGAGCGAACCGTCGGGGCTCTCGACCGCTCCGCGTTCGAGGTTCTCGAGACGCTGCTCGCGGCGACCGCAGTTGCGATCTCACACGAGGAGTGGGACGCGGCAAACGCCGCCTTCCACGAGTACCAGATCGACCTCGCCGGGAACGCGCTGCTGTCGAGGTTCTATCGCGAGCTGTCGGTGAACCTGATGATGGAAGTGATCCGCGCCGGACGGGTCGAGGGCCATGCGAACCTCGTGACGGAGCACGGCAGAATCGTCGAGGCCTTCGCGGCGGGAGACGCGGCCGCCGTCGAACGAGCGATCCGCGCGCACATCGACACGGGTCGCAGGATCGCGCTCGACGCGATTCAAAGGGCAGGCGGCGTCTTGTAGCCGCATACGATGCGTTCGGTGTCAGACACCGATCTCTGTCAAGAGCAACCTGTATCGAGAGCGAGACGATGTCTCCACAAGCTGTGCCTCGGCCGGTCGCCGGGTGGGGCCGACACGACAGGACTGCTTCGGCCTCGCGTCGCGACGAGAAGCCGAGTTGTTCCAGAGTACGGTGTCTGACACCGAAGGCCATCCACCCGGCGTCGCCGAACGCCGGCTGACCGACTCCGGCATCGAGGTGAAGCCCGTCTACACGGCGGACGACCTCCCGCGTCGTGAGCTCGAGCTCCCAGGCGAGTTCCCATACACACGCGGGCCCTATCCGACCATGTACCGCGGGCGCCCGTGGACGATTCGCCAGTACGCGGGCTACGGCTCGGCCGAGGAGACGAACGCACGCTTCCGGTACCTCCTCGAGCGCGGCCAGACCGGGCTCTCGATCGCGTTCGATCTCCCCACGCAGCTGGGTTACGACTCGGACGACCCACTCGCCGCCGGCGAGGTAGGGCGCACCGGAGTCGCGATCGACTCTCTCGCCGACATGGAGGTGCTCCTCGAAGGGATCCCGCTGGACGAGGTCTCGACCTCGATGACGATCAACGCGCCGGCCGCTCTGCTGCTGCTCCTCTATGAGCTCGTCGCTGAAGGGCAGGGCGTGCCGGGCGCCAAGCTGCGAGGAACGGTCCAGAACGACGTGCTCAAGGAGTACGTCGCGCGCGGGAACTACATTTTCCCGCCGCGGCCGTCGATGCGGCTCGCGACCGATCTCTTCGCGTACTGCGCCGATCGGCTCCCAGAGTGGAACACGATCTCGATCTCCGGCTACCACATCCGCGAAGCGGGCGCGAGCGCTGCGCAAGAGCTGGCATTCACGCTCGCGAACGGCATCGCGTACTGCGAGGCGGCGGTCGCGGCAGGCCTCTC
>DASTEM010000281.1:0-2235 GCA_035709545.1 Gaiellaceae bacterium
GCACTCGCGCGCGAGCACCATCCGGACGTCTCGAGCTTGCCGGACGCCGACTCGCGCTTCCGGGAGATCGTCGAAGCGTACGAGGTGCTCTCGGACTCCGACCGCCGTTCGACCTACGACCGCTTCGGCAAGGCAGGCCTCAAGCGCGGGGGTTTCGAGCCGATGTATGCCGACTTCGGGAACCTCGCGGACGTGTTTGCCGCGTTTTTCGGCGAGGATCTCCTGCGCGGCGCCGCCGGGAGCCAACGCTCGCAGCGTGGGGGTGACGTACAGGCTGTGGTCCAGGTCGACCTCGAAGAGGCTTTTGCGGGTGTGAGCGTCTCGGTGCCGTTCGAGGTTGCGCTGCCGTGCGATTCCTGCGACGCGAGCGGCGCCGAGCCGGGGACGGGCGCGAGCACGTGTCGCACCTGCTCGGGCGCGGGCGTCGTGCGGAGCGTCTCGCAGAACATCTTCGGTCAGTTCGTGCAGCAGCGCGGGTGTCCAGAGTGCGGAGGCGTCGGCGAGGTTCTCGAACACCCCTGTAGCCGGTGTCGTGGCGACGGGCGGGTTGTCGAGGCACGCACGATCGAGGTCGACGTTCCGCGAGGGATCCACGACGGCCAGCAGATCCGTGTTCGCGGCGAAGGCCATGCAGGATTCCGCACGGCGGATCGCGGAAACGCGTTCGTCGTCGTGCGCGTCCGACCCGATCCACGATTCGTGCGAGACGGCGACGATCTCCACACCGCGCTGCGACTGACCATGATCGACGCCGCGCTCGGGCTCGCGACGAAGGTGCCGACTCCCGCGGGCGAGGTCGACTTCGAGGTTCCGGCCGGAGCTCAGCCTGGCGAGGTCAGCATGCTCAAGGGCCAGGGAATGCCTTCGCTCCGCAGCTCGCGTCGCGGGGATCTGTACGTCAGGCTCGACGTCGCTGTGCCGAAGCATCTCACCGACGAGCAGCGCAGGCTTCTCGAGGAGGTCGACGCGCAGGTGGGGCCGGAGTCGTACGCGTCATCCGACGACGAGGACGGAGGGTTTTTCCGACGCCTGAAGAGCGCGCTGCGCTGAAGAGGCTTCGGCGCGTCGCGGTCAACGTGCCGGCGGCGGATGTCGAGATCGCGCGGGCGTGGCTTCTCGAGCGCTTTCCGAGCGGATTCGAGGAGACCGACGCGCCCGGCGCCACGGAGCTCGCCGTCTACACCGACGAGGTGGGCGAAGTCGAGGTTCGCGGCGCGTTTCCCGGCGCCCGTTCCGAGCTCGTCGATGAGGGGTGGGAGGATCGCTGGAAGGAGTTCCACCGCCCCGTACGGGCGGGTGGGCTCTGGATCGGGCCGCCCTGGATATCGCCGCCGATCGATGCGGTCGCGGTCGTCGTCGATCCCGGCCGTGCCTTCGGAACGGGTGCGCATCCGACGACACGGGCCTGCATCGAGCTGCTCTCGGCGCTCGAGCGTGGGAGTCTTCTCGACGCCGGCTGCGGCTCGGGCGTTGTGGCTGTCGCGGCTGCCCGGCTCGGGTTCGCCCCGGTCCGAGCGGTTGACATCGACGACGTCGCGGTCGGTGTCGCTGCCGAGACGGCGAGGAGGAACAAGGTCGAGGTACACGTCGAATGCGCCGACGTTCTTCGTGACGAGCTTCCCGTCGCGGACGTCGTCGTAGCGAACATCGAGCTGGCCGTCGTCGAGCAGCTGCTGTCGCGAGCGCCCGCGGGCATCGCTGTGACGTCGGGGTACCTCGCCTCGGAGCAGCCGCGAGCACACGGCTGGATCGGCGTCGACCGGATGGAGCTCGACGGCTGGGCGGCAGACGTTTTCAGCCGAGCAGCACTAAGCTAGTCAGTTCCATGGCGACCTTCTCCATGCGATTCCTTGGCTGCAAGGTCTCGTTCACGGATGCACAGGCCGTGCGCGAGCAACTGCTCTCCGACGGTCACGTCGAGGCCGATCCGGCCGGCACGGCCGACATCGCGGTCGTCAACACCTGCTGTGTGACGAATGAGGCCGTGTCGAAGTCACGCCAGGCCGCCTCGCGTGCCTCTCGTACGCACGGCCGGGTCTACGTCACCGGCTGCGGCGCCCGGCTTGCGGGTGCGTTCCGCGGGCTGCCCGACAACGTCAGCGTGGTCGCACGGCCGAGCGAGGAGACTGCCTCCGCAGTCGCCGGTGACGTTGGAGCGATCGCGTGCGTCCAGGCGGACACGCGCCTGGAGCGGACACGCGCCTTCGTGAAGATCCAGGACGGCTGCTCGTTCGC
>DASTEM010000282.1:0-6252 GCA_035709545.1 Gaiellaceae bacterium
CTATTTCGCGACCTCGATCGCGCGGCTCTCGCGGATAACGATGACCTTGACCTGGCCCGGGTACTCGAGCTGGTCCTCGATCTCGCGTGCGATCTCGTGCGAGAGCAGCACCGCGTCGTCGTCGTCGATCTCGCTCGGCTCCACGATGACCCGAATCTCGCGGCCGGCCTGTAGGGCGTATGCCTTGGCGACGCCGGCCTTGGCGGTCGCGATCTGCTCGAGCGCCTCGAGGCGGCGGATGTAGTTTTCGAGGCTCTCACCACGCGCGCCCGGACGCGACGCCGACACAGCGTCGGCAGCAATCAGCAGGACAGCCTCGACGGTCTGCGGCTGAACCTCGTAATGGTGCGCCTCGATAGCGTGGACGACTCCCTCCGACTCGCCGTGTCGACGCGCGAGCTGCGCGGAGATGAGCGCGTGCGATCCCTCCACTTCGTGGCTCATCGCCTTGCCGATGTCATGGAGCAGTGCGGCGCGCTTTGTCGTCTTCACGCCCGCCTTGAGCTCGGCCGCCATGATCCCGCCGAGGTGGGCGACCTCGAGCGTGTGCTTGAGGACGTTCTGGCCGTAGCTCGTCCGATACCGCAGGCGCCCGAGGATGCGCACGAGCTCGTCGTGGAACTCGCCGCAGTTCGCCTCGAACACGGCCTGCTCGCCTGCTTGCAGAATGTGCTCGTCCAGCTCCGCCTTCGACTGGTAGTACATCTCCTCGATTCGAGCCGGGTGGATGCGGCCGTCTTCGATCAGCTTGTCGAGCGTGACTCGGGCGATCTCGCGACGTAGCGGGTCGAACGACGAGAGGACGACCGCGTGCGGTGTGTCATCGATGATGAAGTCGACTCCCGTGAGATGCTCGAGGGCGCGGATGTTGCGACCCTCACGGCCGATGATTCGGCCCTTGAGATCGTCGGACGCGAGCTCGACGACCGAGACAGTGGCTTCGGCAGTGTGGCTCGCGGCGACGCGTTGAAGCGAATCGGCAATGAGAGCGCGCGCTCGCCGTCGGGCCTCGGAGCGCGCCTCCTCCTCCATCTGACGAACGTCCCGGGCGAGCTCGTGCCGGATGAGGTCTTTCGAGCGCTCGAGCAGCTGCTGACGCGCATCGTGGACGGTGAGGCCGGAAATCCGCTCGAGCGCCGACAACGCGTCTCGTTGGGCGTCGCGAAGTTCCTCCTGTAGGGCCTTTACGTGCACCTCGCGGTCGCCGAGGCCCTGTTCCTTTCGCTCGACGTCGAGCAGTCGCGTTTCCGCCTCGGCTTCTTTGGATAGGACGCGCTCCTCGATCTTCGCGATCTGGACACGACGGTCCTGAACTTCGGTCTCGATCTCGCTCCGCAGTTGAACGGCCTGCTCGCGCGCGTCGACCTGTGCCTCGCGACGGATTGCGTCGGCCTCACGCTCTGCTTCGCCGAGGAGTCGACTTCGTTCAGCTTCGGCGGTGCGGACTCGCGAGGTCGCGCGCACGAGCAGGACCACCGTGGCCGTGAGAGCTCCGACGAGGATTCCGATGAGCGCCGCGACAGCCGAGAGCATGAAGGCCTCCGGGGAGGATTCCGTTGTCCGCGGGTTCTCCGCGGTGCTCACACCCGGCGGTCGGCCTGCTCGGCCGCGACCGGAGTCTGACCACGACCGCTACGTCAGGTGGTGGCGCATCCTCCGCTGTGGCCGGTATCCGGCCGGTGGGGCTGGTCGTCGAGGATCGGGATCGAGTTCATGGATTCAGGGTTCGCTTGTGAGCAGGAATACGCCTGGTGAAGCCTGCTCATCCTAGCTCGCCGCCGTCACCTTCCGCAATGACGGCCGCGACGACTTCGTACGAAAACCCTTTCCCGTGGAGGTAGCGCGCGGTCTTGGCCGAGGTCCCGCGACGTTCGACGATGCGGCGTGCGCGCGTCACCTCACCGGCGATCTCCTCGAGCGCGCTCTCGACGAGCTCGACCGCTACTCCTGCCTCCGCGAGCCGCGCGCGAATGAGGGTATCCCCAGCGCCCCGCTCTGCCAGTGATGCGACGCGTGCGTGCGTGAAGCGCTCGTCGTCGACGAGCCCTGTCCGGCGAAGAGTCTCGATCGCCTGCGCGCGTTCATCGTCCGAGAAGCCGCGACCTCGGAGATGCTCGTCGATCTCGAACGCGGTTCGATCTCGATGGTGAAGCGCGCGCAGCGCGCACTCGTACGCGTCGGTGCCGATCGCTTCGGCTGCCACGTCCATCCACGCCTCTAGCTCTCGACGGGGACAGGCTCCTCGATGTCGACCTCGACCGCCTCTTCGGAATGTGGCTGCGACGGGAGCAACCGGGCCGAGATCACCTGGTCTTCCGCGGCGTCAGCCTGAATGCGGACGAGGATCTGCTGGACGAGGTCGGGGTTCTCGATCAGGAACGCGGTCGCGTTCTGCCGGCCCTGCCCGAGCCGGGTCTCGTCGAAGCTGAAGTACGAACCCGCCTTCTGGACGACCTTCTTCTCGAGCGCGACATCGAGCACCGTTCCCTCCCACGGGATCCCGGAGCCGTAGATGATGTCGAACTCGGCCTGCTTGAAGGGTGGGGCGACCTTGTTCTTGACGACCTTGACGCGCACGCGGTTGCCGTAGGCCTCGGCGCCGTCCTTGAGCGTCTCGATCCGGCGGATGTCGAGGCGCACCGACGAGTAGAACTTGAGAGCACGCCCGCCGGGCGTCGTCTCCGGATTGCCGAACATGACGCCGATCTTCTCGCGGAGCTGGTTCGTGAAGATGCAGATCGTGTCGGTGCGGTTGAGCGTACCCGCGAGCTTGCGCAACGCCTGGCTCATCAGGCGCGCCTGCAGCCCGACGTGGGCGTCGCCCATCTCGCCTTCGATCTCGGCTTTCGGGACGAGGGCGGCGACCGAGTCGACGGCGACGATATCGAGCGCGCCCGAGCGGATGAGAAGCTCGCAGATCTCGAGCGCCTGCTCGCCGGTGTCGGGCTGGGAGACGAGGAGCTGGTCGATGTCGACCCCGATCCGTTTCGCATACGACGGGTCCATCGCGTGCTCGGCGTCGATGAACGCGCAGATCCCGCCGCGTCGCTGAGCCTCAGCCATGACGTGGTAGACGAGCGTCGTCTTTCCCGACGCCTCGGGGCCGAAGATCTCGACCACCCGTCCGCGCGGCAAGCCTCCGATGCCGAGCGCCATATCGAGCGCCAGCGATCCACTCGATACCGCGCCGACGGCGACCTGAGGACGATCGCTCATTCGCATCACCGATCCCTTGCCGAACTGCCGCTCGATCTGCCCGAGCGCGACGTCGAGGGCCTCCTCACGTTTCATCGTCTCATCCTCCTGACTTCCCAATCTCTATGGAACACGCCTAGCGAACACGACTCCAACACCTCGTACTGCGACCCGGTCGAACGGAGCACCGAAGAATAGAGAGCGACTTCGGACGGACTGAACGGCGCGACGTCGGGGGGCTCGGGCGACAGCTTGGGCGGCGCCCGAAACCGCGCGACCGTGACGTGAGGCATCCACGCCCGTCGCTCACGTTCGTAGACACCGAGTCGCTCCAGCCGCAGCATGAGATCTCCCGCGAGCTCGTTAGCCCTGCCGGCGTACGCATCTCCTGGAACGAGCTCCTCGCGGAGGACGAGCATCGCGACCCGCGACGTCTCGCGGTATGCCCGAATCCGAAAGAGCGGGACTCGAGCGGATCGCGCGGCGCCGCGGACGGCATCTGCGATCGCATCCACCTCCGAAGCAGGACGGCTTCCGAGGAACGCGACCGTGACGTGAAGGTGATCCCGCTGAAGGACGCGGACGCCTTCGTGGACGAGCGCCTCTTGTTGCCAGGAGACGAGCGACGCAACGACCTCGTCGGGTAGGCGAAGCGCGCAGAAGAGCCTGAGGCGGCCATCTCTCTCGACGGTAGCGCCCGCGCTCACGCCTGAGTGTGCCGGCTCTCCAACAATCGACGAACAAGGTGCAGCGACGCAGCCGTCGCACGTCCGCGAATCATCTCCCGATCTCCGGGAAGCTCCGTGCGGCGCGCCTCCTCCCCGTCCGGGCCGACCGCGTGCACGAAGACGAGACCGACCGGCTTGTCCTCGGTTCCTCCGTCTGGCCCGGCGACGCCGGTCACCGCGACTCCGATGTCCGCACCGAGGCGCGTGCGAACCCCGTGAGCCATGGCTCGAGCGGTCTCGGCCGAAACGGCGCCGTGCGTATCGAGCACGTCGTGGGGCACGCCCAGCTCACCAGCCTTCACGGCGTTCGCGTAGGCGACGATGCTTCCAACAAACACGTCACTCGCTCCGGGCACGCTGGTGAGCCGTGCGGCGACCATCCCGCCCGTACACGACTCAGCGGTCGCAAGCGTCAGCCCGCGGACTCTGCAGAGATCGAGGACGATCTCGGCGATCGTGCGGTCGCTCTCGCTGAAAAGGTAACTACCGAGCCGTTCGCGAAGGGCGTCTGTGAGGGCACGGGCGCGTTCGGCCGACCCGGGATCGACGACTACATCCACGTGGATCTCGAACTCCCGAGCGCAGATCGTCACCTCGACGCCGTCCCCGTCGCCGCCGGCTTCTGCGAGCGCCTCGGCGACCGCAGACTCCGGAGTTCCGAAGAACCGAAGCACCACACGCTCGCGCGCCGGCGCCCGCTCGAGCACTCGGCGCAGGGGCTCCGTCTCGAGCGCGCGCGGCCACAGCCGACGAAGCTCGCGAGGTGGGCCTGGAAGCACGACGACGACACAGCCGTCCGTATCGAGGACGACGCCAGGAGCCGTTCCGGCGAGCCCTAGGGAGAGAGCGCCCTCGGGAAGTGTCGCCTGCTTCTGCACGCCGGTCTTGAAGTCGGCGTAGGGACGCCCGAGGCGGTCAGCGATCATCCGCGAGACGCTCTCGATCTCGCGCTCGAGCTCCTCGTCCACTGCGAGCGGGCGACCCGCGACGCGCGACACGAGCTCGATCGTACGGTCGTCGTGCGTCGGGCCCAGCCCGCCCGATACGAGGCACACGTCCGCGTCGAATCCCTGCCGAAGAGCACGCTCGAGATCCTCCGGCCGGTCGCCGACGATCGTGATGCGCTCGGGCTCGAGACCGAGGCGCACCGCCTCGGCGGCGAAGAACGGGCCGTTGCGGTCGTCGCGCTCGCCGCGAACGAGCTCGCTGCCCGTTACGACGATCGCCGCCCGCGGGCGGCTCAAGACGTGGCGCGGACGATCCGTCGCGGCGTGACGACGAAGGTCGTACCCACCGGCAGGCTCACACGGTTGCCGTTGAGGCGCACCGCGACACGCTGTGGCTCGGCGAGGGCGAGCAGGAGGCGTGTGCCTTCGAACGTCTTCCGCTGACCGCGTTCGAGCGTTCCGCTGTAGAGGAGCTGTCCGCCCGTCGACCCCGCACGCACCTCCATCCACGAACCGCCCGAGACCGCACGCACGACGAGCCGTGTCCGCTGCGCGTTGCCCGCGGGATTGTGCAGCGCTTCACCGGCGCCCGGCGCGGCAAGTCCGGGGACGCTCTCACCCTCCGGCCCGCCGAACCTCCACGCCGCGATTACGAGCGCTGTCGCGACTGCGATCGCAAAGAGTGCGACGACTGCGAGACGCGACTCTCGGACTCCACTATCGCGACGAGGGGCCGGCACCCGGCGAGCCCGAAGAGGCGGATCGTCCTCACCGACGGCGAACCTCGTGTTGTACTCGTCGACGAACGGCTGCCCGTCGAGACCGAGTGTCTCTGCGTACGAGCGCAGGAACCCGCGGACGTACGTCGGCGCGGGCAGGATGTCGAACCGCTCGTCCTCGAGCGCGCGGAGGTACTTCGGGCGAATCTTCGTCCGCTCCTCGAGCTCGGGAAAGTCGAGCTCCTGGCGAAGTCGGGCCTCACGGAGGCTGGAGCCGATGTCGAACATGAGCGAAGGATTGTAGTGACTTCGGGTCGGCAGTCGTCAATCTCGCGAGCCGACGTACTCGAGAAGCCCGTAGACGGCGAGCGCGACGACGGCGGCCGCCGCCAGGCAGAGCCCGACGAAGCCGAGCACGCGGCCGATGCCGGCCGTCGCCGGGCGTCGCCCTTCGAGCACTAGCGGGCTTCGCAGCGCGGCTCGGCGGGCGAGCCCCAGCGCGACGAGCCCGAGACCCGCTGCGACAGGGATCGCGAAACCCGCGTGGAGAAGGTCGTAGCGCTCGCTGAACCGGGTCAGGAAGATCGCAACGGGAAGCGTCGCCATCGACCCGATACCGGCGACGAGCGAGCCCCGCGCCGCGACGTGCCCCGGGCGAGCCAC
>DASTEM010000283.1:0-8330 GCA_035709545.1 Gaiellaceae bacterium
GGACCGTGATCTTCGGACTGTGGCTTGCGATCTCCATCGACGACTACGCCGTATGGGACGGCTGGATCCTGGGCGCACTCGTCCTCTGGGCCATCGGCGCCGGTACCGGAATGCGGGCGGGCACCGCGTACGGGAAGGCGCTGACGCGAGCCGAGGAGCTCCAAGCCTCCGTGCAGGAGGGCGGGCCGGGCGAGCTGCGAGCGCTCAACCGTAGCCCGGCAGGCCTGCGAATGCACATCCTGTCGTCGATCGCCGTCGTCCTCATCCTGATCGACATGATCTGGAAGCCGGGAGCATGAGCGTGCTCACGGCCATCCGACCGGACAGCTGGAACTACGTCCTGTTGCTCCACGTCGGCGGGGCGATGATCCTGGTGGGTGCCACGCTGACTTCCGCATCGGCACTTGCTCTCGCCCGCGGCGACACTCGGATGCTTCGATTCGGATACTGGTCGCTTCTCGCCGTCGGGCTTCCGTCGTACATCCTGATGCGTATCGGCGCCGAGTGGACCGCCTCCAAGGAGGGCTATAGCGGGGAGGGAGCCCCGGAGCCAAGCTGGATCGGAATCGGCTACGTCGTCGCTGATGCCGGCCTCTTGCTGTTGCTCATCGCGCTGATCGCCGGCGGCTTCGGCGTGTGGCGGCTGCGGGCGGACAAGGGCACCGGCCTGCTCAAGGCGACGATGGTCATCTCGATCGTCCTGCTAGTTGCATACGTCGTCGCCGTGTGGGCGATGTCCGCGAAGCCCGAATAGTCGAATCCTCGACCTCCCGGAGGCCCCGTTCTGCCGAGGTCGGCGGCACGACCTCGCTCTTCCCGGTGGGAATGCGCCAGCATTCCCACCGCTCAACGACCACGGGCTCCACACCAGGGAGCCCGCGATCGGCCGTCAGATACAAGGCTCGCCGCTCGCCTTGCGGCTCACCCTGCAGCGCGCATCATGGAACTTTCGTCGGCTGGATGCAAGTGGCAGTAGCGGACGGGTACCTGGCGTTAGCCAGACACTCTGCCGTGCCGCAAAGGAGACGACAGGGCTCCGGCTGAAGCCGGAGCCCGCGGACAACGAGCTCACAGAGCCGCCAGGTACTTCTCCTTCTCCCACTCCGTGACCTGGACGCGGTATTCGTCCCACTCCTTGCGCTTCAGCTCGATGTAGCGCGGAAAGATGTGCTCGCCCAGCGCACGGCGCATGAGATCGGAGCCCGAGAGCTCGTCGATCGCCTCGCCGAGCGACTCCGGAAGCGCGATGATTCCCCGCTCGCGCCGCTGCTCGGTCGTGAGGCGATAGAGGTTCGTCTCCATCGAGTCGGGGAGCTCGTAGCCGTTCTCGATCCCCTCCAGGCCAGCATGCAGGAGCGCCGCGAACGCGAGATAGGGATTGCATGCGGGATCCGGGCAACGGATCTCGGCCCGCGTCGCCTGCTCGGAACCGGGCTTGTAGAGCGGGATCCGAATGAGTGCCGAGCGGTTTCGCTGCGACCAGGCGACGTACACGGGGGCCTCGTAGCCGGGCACGAGCCGCTTGTAGGAGTTGACCCACTGCGCGAGCACCGCGGACATCTCCCGCGCGTGGACGAGCAGCCCGGCGATGAAGCTCTTCGCATTCTTGGAGAGGTGATGCGGGTCGCGCCGGTCGAAGAACTGGTTGCGACCGCCCTTGAAGAGCGACATGTGCGTGTGCATTCCCGACCCGTTCTCGCCGAAGAGTGGCTTTGGCATGAAGGTCGCGTAGTACCCGTGCCAGGCCGCGACCTCCTTGACAATCAGGCGGTAGGTGATCGTGTAGTCGGCCATCGCGAGCGCGTCGGCGTAGCGCATGTCGATCTCGTGCTGCGACGGCCCGACTTCGTGATGGTGGTACTCGATCGGGATGCCGACCGCTTCGAGCGCCGCAATCGTGTCGTTGCGAACCTCTGTGGCGGCGTCCTGGGCGGTCATCGCGAAGTACCCGCCCTCGTCGATTGGCTCCGTGCCCTTGTCGTCCTCGAAGAGGAAGTACTCGAGCTCAGGACCCACGTTGAATGCGTCGAAGCCCGTGCTCTTCATCCGATCGAGCGCCTTGCGGAGCGCAAAGCGCGGGTCGCCCTCGTATGGTGAGCCGTCGGGCGTCACGACGTCGCAGATCATCCGCGCGACGTTCGCGCCGATCGCCTGGCCGTGCTCGTCGAGTGGCCGCGGCATGAGCTGGAAGCTCGCCGGGTCCGGGATAGCGACCATGTCCGACTCCTCGATCGCGTTGAAGCCGGTGATCGACGACCCGTCGAAGCCCATTCCGTCGTTCAGCGCCTCCTCCATCTCGGAGGGCGTGATCGCGAACGACTTGAGATGCCCCTCGAGGTCCGTGAACCAGAAGAGGACGTGCTCGACGCGCTCGTCCTTGATCCGCTTGAGCACAGCGCGCCGCGCCGCCACGCTCGATGTCGCCCGATCCTTGCTCCTGACCATCGTTCCCTTTGCCTGCGTCCTTGGTCGTGCCATGAAACCTCCCTTGAAAATGAAAAAGCCCCGGACGGGGCTTCCCGTCCGAGGCGACGTCGCCTACACAGACCGCGGCAGCCTAGCAGGCTCGGCGGCTACGCAGACGCGCCCGTGTAGCGTCGCAGGCGAAGCGCCAGAACCCAGCGGGCGTCCGCAGGGCTCGTGATCGCGAACGCGATCGGAACGGCCCTGACCGCCGGATCGCTCACCCGCTCCTCTTGAGCTTCCCGTGCTTCTTGGCGTACTGCTCACCCCGGGAGAAGACCCACAACCCGAGCGGGATGGAGATGACGCCGATGAGCATGAGCGGCCACAGCTCGTCCCACATCGCCGTAAAGCCCTGCCCGTCGATAATCGCCTCGCGGATTCCGTCGAGCGCGTACGTCGCAGGCGAGATGGTCGCGATCCACTGCATCCACTGCGGGAGCACCTCGACGGGGTAGTAGACGCCCGAGACCACGAGCAGCGTGCCCTGCGCGACGAAACCGAGCTGCGTGCCCTTCTCGGGCGAGATCAGCGGCAAGACCGACATCATCATCCCGATCCCGATGAACGAGACGGACGCGACGAGCAGGACCACGAGCGCAGGGAAGTACTGGGCGACGGGCATCTCGAGGTCGAAGAACAGGAACGCGCACGCGCAGAACAGGAACGTCGCCCGGAGAAGCCCGTAGAGAATCGCAAAGACGCCCTGGCCTGCGAGGTGCATCGCCCGCGACAGCGGGGCCATGAACGTGTACTCGATCGTCCCCTCCCAGCGCTCCCAGGCGACCGTCTCCATCAGGAACTCGAAGAGGATTCCGAGGTACGCCCAGACCACGGCCCCGATGAGCAGCGTCGTCATCGTCGCGTTCACGTCGAGCGAGCCGCCTGTCGCCTCGATGCCCTTCGCGATGAAGACGATCGTGAGCGTGTTCGCGACGGTCCAGAGGAACCACGCGACGTCCCACCAGATGTACCGCTTGGTGAGATAGGCGTTCCGCTCGACCACGCCGCCGGCGCCGACCAGCTCGGCGCGCATCGTGCCCAGCATGGCTCTCACGCGAACACCTCCCGGTCGTCGTCGTCTTCGTCGCTCTCCGCCTCGAACTCCCGGCCGGTCGCGGCGAAGAACGCCTGTTCGAGCGTCTCCGCGTCGTACAGCCGCTTGACGTCGTCGGCCGGCGCGAGTGCGAGCAGCTGTCCTCGGTCGAGGATCCCGACGCGGTCTGCGAGCGCCTCCGCCTCGTCGAGGTCGTGCGTGCAGAGCAGGATCGTCGAATCGTGCGATGTGCGGATCTCGCGGATGAAGTCCTGAACCTCGAGCTTGGAGCGCGGGTCGAGCCCGGTCGTCGGCTCGTCGAGCAGGAGCACGACTGGCGAGGTGAGAAGCGCTCGCGCAAGCGCGACCTTCTGCTGCATCCCGCGCGAAAGGTTCTCCATCGGCTCGTCTCGTCGATCGGACGGGAAGCCGACTCGCCCGAGGATCGCGGGGATCTTGTCGCGTGTCTGGGCCGCGGTCATTCCGTAGTAGCGCGAGGCGTAGCTCAGGTTCTCCCCGGCGGACATCTTCTTGAAGAACGACGCCTCGACCGACACGCGGTTGACGAGTCGGCGCACCGCGCGATGCTCGGAGACGACGTCGTGGCCGAGCACTCTCGCTGTGCCTCCGTCCGGAAGCAGGAGCGTCGAGAGCAAGCGGACGAGCGTCGACTTGCCCGAGCCGTTCTGGCCGAGGATCGCGACCGTCTCGCCCTTTTCGATCGTGAACGAGACGCTGTCGAGGGCGACGCGTACGCGCCGCTCGCCTCGGCGACGCTTGCCGTCGCGGCGGCGGAACTCCTTACGCAGCGCATCCACCTCGACGGCCGCGTCAAGTCGCCGGGGTACGGCCTCCATGAGTGCTACCTGCTGTACGTCGGTCATCTGGTGCTCCTTCGAAGAACTGCGTAGCGAGAAACGTGCAAGCCAGTGCCCGGCCCTGGCTCCTTTGAGAAGTCTCAAAAGAGCCACCGGTGGGCCCCGGCAACCGGTGTCTCAGATACGCGCGAGGAGCTTCACAACCCGGCCACGATACCGGCCCGGGCAGACGGGGTCAACTACGCCGCGTTGAAAGCAGGCGCGGGCCTACTGACCGTGACGAACGGGCGCCGCCGGCCAGAACGGCGGCGCCCGTCGGCCCTTCGATCAGCGAAGGGAAAACGTGACGGTGATGCTCGCGCTCGTCTCTTGCTGTCCGGGGACGATCGGAGTCGACCCGGCGTCGAGTGCAGCCCGCTCCGCGTACGGGAGCGGCGTCGCAGCGCCACCCTCGACGATCGCGGTGATCTGACCGAGCGAGCGGCCGGAGGCTTTGGCGAGAACGTCGGCGCGCAGGCGCGCATCGGCGACGGCCTTCGCCAGGGCCTGCCGGTACAGCTCTTCTGCGTTCGAGGAGCTCAGCCCAGGACCCGAGACCTGGTTCGCGCCGGCCTCGGCTGCGGCGTCGATCAGGCCCGCCGCGTCGCCGACGTCGCTGACGGCGGAGACGCTGTTCGAGGCCGAGTAGCCATCGATCGTGGTGCCGTCACTCATGTACGGGTAGACGCTCACCCACTGAGTCGCGATCTCGCGCGCGCCTGCCTGGCGAAGCGCGTTGATCACCTTACGCATTGCGTCCGCATTCGCGGCGACCGCGGCCTGAGCCGTCGGGCGGCGAGTCTCGACGCCGAACGACATCTGGGCTTCGTCGGGAACTGCCTTGACGGTGCCGAGGCCGTTGACCGTGAGCGTGTCTGGGGTAGACGAGGCGTCCTGAGCGCCGGCAAGATCGGGTAACCCGACGGCGCCTGCGAGCGCGACGACGGTGAGACCAGCGGCTACGGCGAGGAGCAATCGCTTCATTGGGGAACCTCCGAAGGTCGGTGTCTCCTTCAGTACGCCGCTGGCGCCGCCCGACGTCACGCAGCCGGTGGCCGCCTTCGGTCGCGAGCTAACCGGTGCGAGCCACGTACCTGCCGAGAACGAAGTCCCAACCCGTGTCGTAGTCGCCCCGCTTCGCTGCGCCGCCGTCGAGCGCGTCCCAGCCGCGGTGCTCCAACTCGACTCGAGTACCGGCTCCTTCGGGCAGGAACCGAACTTCGACCTCAGTTGCGGCAATGTCCCTTTCGAGGATGTTCCAGGCGAGAACGACTCGGCCTGGTGGATCCCACTCGAGAACCGTCGCCCAGTGCCCTTTCTCGCCGCCCGTGGAAAGCTCGTAGACCTCCCCGCCGACCTCCGGCTCGAAGACGATCTCGCTTACCGTCTCGTGGATCGAGTGGCTCTCGACCGGCCACCAGCTGATTGCGTCCGCCGTGAAGATGCGGAACGCCTCCTCGACGGCGCAGTCGACCGTGATCGTCTTGCGTACGGCTTCGATCATGAGGGCTTCGTTCATCGTTCCTCTCCTTTCGTCTCGACCGCCGCCCTGAACCGCGCGAGGGCCTCATCCCAGAATCCGTCGATCCAGTCACGGAGCACTCCTACTCCGGCCGTGTCGAGCTCGTACAGATGCCTCGTCCCGTTCCGCCGATGACTCACGAGGTTCGCCTCCTCGAGGACGCGCAGGTGCTGTGACACGGCAGGCCTGCTGACCGGCAGCTCGGCCGCGAGCTCGCCTACCGAGCGGGGTCCGGCCTTGAGCAACTCGAAGACCTGTCGCCGTGTCCGGTCGCCCAGGGCGTCCATCGGGTGTTCGTTAGTCTGCACTTACCGTAAGTTACTACTTACGGTAGCGCCTTGTCAACCCTTGAATCGATTCGTTATCGGTGTACGGCGGTCTCGGCCGAACGCCTTAGGCCGCAGCTTCACCCCGGGAGGGGCCTGCCGGCGCTTGTACTCCGCGCGGTCGACGAGTCCGACTGCGCGCTCCACGACGTCACGGTCGAACTCGGCAAGGAGCTCTTCGCGTGAGCGATCCTCTTCGACGTAGGCCTCGAGGACGGGATCGAGAAGCTCGTACGCGGGGATCGAGTCTGCGTCGCGCTGATCCTCTCGGAGCTCGGCGCTCGGTGCGCGCTCGATCGTGCTGCGAGGGATGAGCTCGCGTCCTTCGCGCGCGTTTAGGTGCTCGGCGAGCCGGAAGACATCGGTCTTGAAGACGTCCTTGAGGAGTGCGAATCCTCCGACCATGTCGCCGTACAGCGTCGAGTAGCCGACCGCGAGCTCGGACTTGTTCCCCGTCGAAACCACGAGCCAGCCGTACGTGTTCGAAAGGCCCATCAGCAGAACTCCGCGGATGCGCGCTTGGAGGTTCTCCGCGGCGAGACCAGTAAGGCCGCCGTCGATCTCTGCCCGCAGCGTCTCGTGGAACGCCTCGACCGCCGACTCGATAGGCAGCTCGCGGAAGTCACAGCCGAGAACGTCAGCGACTCGACGAGCGTCGCTGCGAGTCTCGTCGGAGGAGAACCGCGACGGCATCGAGACGCAGTGGACGCGATCCGGGCCGAGAGCACCGGCGCACAGCGCGGCCGTCACCGCCGAGTCGATGCCTCCCGAGACGCCGACGACGACCTCCGCAAACCCGTTCTTCATGACGTAGTCGCGCAGGCCGAGCGTGAGCGCGAGCCGCATCTGCTCGAGCTCCGGCTCGAACGGGAGGACCTTGGGCGAGACGGCGTCCTCACGTGGATGCGGCGCGTCGAGCGAAACTGTCACCACCCCGGGTACCTGCTCGCGCGAGCGATCCAATTCGCGCCGACGGGCATCCCGTAGCCGCCGGCCGATGGCGTCCGAGGGGTCGATGTCGACGACGAGGAGGTGCTCCTCGAAGCCGGGCGCCCGTGCGACGACTTCGCCTGACGGGTCGAGGACCACCGA
This sequence comes from Gaiellaceae bacterium, assembly GCA_035709545.1. Lineage (GTDB taxonomy): Bacteria > Actinomycetota > Thermoleophilia > Gaiellales > Gaiellaceae > GMQP-bins7. Next base: position 7,297 of record DASTEM010000283.1, read on the forward strand.
GTGGCCGTCGAAGACGAGCTCGTCCTGGCCGCCGACGAGGTTGCAGAACAGGAAGTAGGAGCTCGTGTCGCGCGCGCGTGTGACGAGCATCTCCTCGCGCTCCTCGGCCTTGCCGACGTGGAACGGAGACGCAGAAAGGTTGACGATCGCCTCGGCGCCGGCAAGCGCCAGATCGGTCGCCGGTGGGCCTGGCTGCCAGACGTCCTCGCAGATGGTCGGTCCCAGCCTCGCCTCGCCGAGCTGGAGCAGCACGAGCTCGCGGCCCTCGGCGAAATAACGATGCTCGTCGAACACGCCGTAGTTGGGGAGAAAGTGCTTCCGATAGACGGCCTGGACTCTTCCGTCTGCGCAGACGGCGCATGCGTTCGACAGGTCTTGGTCGAACCACGGCGTGCCGACGAACGCCACGATTCCGGTTGCCGCGGCGGCGATCTCAGCGGTCGACTCGCGGGCCGCGCGCACGAAGCCGGGGCGAAGGAGCAGGTCCTCAGGCGGATAGCCGCTCGTGGCCAGCTCCGGGAAGACCACGACGTCGGCGCCGGCGGCCCGCGCCTCGGTGATGTAGCTCAGGATCGCCGCACGGTTTCCGGCGAGGTCGCCAACGACCGCATTCAGCTGTGCGAGAGCGAATCTCACGGTTTTCGCCTCACAGTCACAAACCGAGTGTAACTACAGTCCGTGCTGTGGAGATCACCTTCGAGCGACGCTTTCGAGGCCCGCTGATGTCCGCCAACGGCGGGTACGCGTGCGGTCGCGTCGCGGGGTTCGTCGACGCCGACGTCGTCGAGGTCACCCTGCGCGTGCCTCCGCCGCTCGAACGTTCGCTCGAGGTGCGACGAGTCGACGGCGACGTTCACCTGCTCGACGGCGACGAGCTCGTCGCCGTGGGGAGACCCGCCAGCCTCGACCTCGCGACTCCCTCTCCCGTGTCCCTGGACGAGGCTGAAGCGGCACGGACAAGACATGTTCGTGTGGGGAATCCTGACTTTGCAGAGTGCTTTGCGTGCGGTGTGCGCAACGAGGGCGACGGCCTC
>DASTEM010000284.1:0-6815 GCA_035709545.1 Gaiellaceae bacterium
CTCGACCGCGAGGTGGCCGGCAAGCCGGTTCACGTGCTGGTGACGATCTTCTGGCACACGCGAAGCGCGACCGAGATGATCGAGCGCTACGGCGCGCGCGTCTGGGCGCCGACGACCGCGCGGGCGGCGGTGGCTCGGCGAGCGGGAGCCGTCACCGACGCGTTTCGCCCCGGAGATGCGCTCCCAGGTGACGTTGAGGCGTTTCGAACGGCGAGGCGCACCGAAGTCGTCTACTGGATTCCGAAGCATGCCGCTCTCGTCCCCGGCGACGTTCTGCTCGGGGACGGAGCCGGAGGAGTACGTATGTGCCCGGAGTCGTGGCTGCCCAGCGCCACCAAGCACAGTGACCTCGCCGCATCGCTCGCACCGCTCCTCGAGCTCCCGGTCGACCGCATCCTCGTGTCCCACGGCGAGCCCGTACTCGAGAACGGTCGCGACGCGCTCGCCGCTGCCCTGGATGCTTGACCGGAAATTGGCGCGCAGCCGGGGGCGGTCACGACCAAGCCGGGCGCCCGCACTCACGCGTTGTGCAGGCTTGCAGCCTGTGCGACGCGCGAGGGTGGCGATCCGGCGCAGTGTCGTGGCCGTCATCCGGCCCGCGTGAATTTCCGGTCAAGCATCTCGGCGCCGCATAGACTCGAAACGTGCTCTGGCTCTGGATCGTCGTCGGCGTAGTTGTCGTCCTCGGGGTCGTCTTCGTGCTGGGCTACAACCGGCTCGTCCGGCTACGAAACGAGGTCGATACGGGGTGGGCGAACATCGACGTGCAGCTCCAGCGCCGATCCGACCTGATCCCGAACCTCGTGGAGGCCGTCCGCGGGTACGCGGCGCATGAGCGGGCCGTGTTCGACGAGGTCACGAAGGCGCGAGCGGCGCTCCAGCATGCGGCCGGCCCCGGTGCGGCCGCGGAGGCGAACGAAGGCCTGACCGTCGCGCTCGGGCGCCTGTTCGCAGTGGCCGAGGCTTACCCCGACCTAAAGGCGTCCGAGAACTTCCTCCAGCTCCAAAACGACCTGACGGACACAGAGGACAAGATCAGCGCGGCCCGCCGCTACTACAACTCGACGGTGATGCACTTCAACACGGCGATCCAGAGCATTCCCTGGGTCCTTGTCGCGAAGCCGCTCGGGTTCCGCGACAGAGAATTCTTCTCCGCCGCGGGCGATACGGAGTTGCCACAGGTCTCGTTCTCGCAGGCGACGTGACGCTTCAACAGCAGATCCGCTCCAACCGCTTCCGAAGCGGCATCGTCGTCCTCGGCTTCGCGCTACTGCTCCTCGTGCTCGCGGGGCTGATCGGACTCGTGCTCGACGTCTCGCTCGCAATCATCGTGCTGGCCATCGCGGCCGCATATGGGCTCTTCGGGCTCCTCAGCTCCCGCAGCATGATCGCAGGCATGACCGGGGTGCAACCGCTGGGGCCTGAGGATCTGAAACCGCTTCGGCGACTGGTCGACAATGTGTCGATCGGGGCAGGGTTGCCCGTGACACCCGAGCTTCGCATCGTCGACGACCCGGCTCCTAACGCCTTTGCGGCAGGCCTGCGCCCCGCGAAGAGCTACGTCGGCGTGACGACTGGGTTGCTTCGAGCTATGCCGAAGCGCGAGCTCGAAGCCGTCATCGCACACGAGATCTCGCACATTCGTAACCGCGACACATACCTGATGACGATGGCGGTGGTCTTCGCAGGCGTGATCGCCCTGATCGCAGACATCGGCTTTCGCTCAATCGCCTACGGAGGGCGCTCGCGCAAGGCAGGCGGTCTGGTCGTCGTGCTTGCGGTCGTGGGGTTCATTCTCGCTCCGTTTGCGGCGCTTCTTCTCCGCATGAGTCTCTCGCGTCGGCGTGAGTACCTCGCCGATGCGGGCGCGGCGGAGATCCTGAGCGATCCCGAGGCTATGGCCCTTGCCCTCCGGCGGCTCGAGCTCGACCCGACCACGATCCGGTACGGGAACACATCTACAGCGCACTTGTGGGTCGAGAGCCCTACAGACCGTGTCGATTCGATGCGCAACGGTGTTCTCGAGCTGTCGAGCTGGTTCAACACGCATCCACCCGTCAGAGCGCGCATCGCCGCTCTGGAAGACGCGGGAGGATTCCGGCTTCCGGAGCGTCTCCCGGCGGATACGCCGTTTGCCGCCGAGCTTGGACTTGACGCTTGACCGGAGATTCGCGCGCAGCGCCAATTGCCGCTCAAGCGTCTAGTGTAGGCCTCGCTGAACGAGCTGAGAGGGGACCGCAATTCAGGGTTCAGCTAATCCCGCATTCGGGTCGATAATGGTCGTGCCGTGAAAGGTCTTCGCATCGGCAAACGCCGAGCGCGCACGAACGGGCCTGCCAGCTCGCCGCTCGAGCTCGCCCTCGCTCCCGCGTTCACCGACGAACGCTGGCACATCCCGGACCGGTTCAACTTCACGCGGGACGTCGTGGAAGTGCTCGCGACCGACCCGAAGCGACGAGCTCTGACCTTCCTCGGCAAGGACGGTGTCATCGAGCCCCGTACGTTCAAACAGATCGCGGACGGGGCGACCCGCTGGGCATCGATCCTGCGCGAGCACGGTATTCATCCCGATGATCGGGTGGTCGTACTCGCCGGGAGCGGGCTCGAATGGCTCGAGGTCATCCTCGGCGTCATGAAGGTCGGCGGCGTGACGGTCCCCTGCTCTCCGATGCTGCCCGCCCCCGCTCTCGAAGCTCGAATCTCCTCGACCGAGGCGATGCTGGTCGTCGCCGAGGAGTCGTGCCAGGCGGAGATAGGCCAGATGTCCTTCTCGCCAGACGTCCACTATCTGCACGAGGGCCGCCACCGGCGCACGGCAGACGTTCCCGACGACGAGCCCACACACGACACGGCCTCGCGCGACCTTGCGTTCATCGTTTGGACACCGGGCGCCTCGGGCGAGACCAAAGGCGTCGCACACACCCACGGATCGGTCTTTGCGACGCGCCTCGCGGCGGAGCACTGGCTCGATGCCGGCCGCGGCGATTCCGTTTGGTGCACGGCGCCGCCCGATTCGGCGCAAGCCGTCTGGAACGCGCTCGTAGGGCCTTGGTCGCGCGGCGCAGAGGTCGTGCTCCACCAGGGAGAGTTCGAGCCGCTCGACCGGCTCGACCTGCTCTATCGGTTGAGCCCCTCGATCCTTTGCCAGTCGCCGGACGAGTACCGCGCTTTCGCGGATCTCCGCGAGCTGGAGCGGTTCCGCTCCCCACGACTGCGCCGTCTCGTCTCCACGGGCGACTACCTCGAGCCCGACGTCGTCTCGGCGTTCGAGGAGCGCTGGGGGATGACGATCCACGACGGATACGGCCAGGCGGAGACGAATGTCGTCGTCGCGAACGGAGCCGACGACGGCTTCAAGCCTGGATCGCTCGGTCGCACACTGCCCGGCCATCAGGTAGCGATCATCGACAGCGAGGGCAACGAGCTGCCGGTCGGCATCGAAGGAGATCTCGCCGTGCGCGGGCGCCCGCCGACCCTGTTCGCCGGCTACTGGGAGTCTCCGGACGAGACGAAGAGCGCGTTCCGAGGCGACTGGTACGTCACAGGCGACGTCGCGATGACGGACGAGGACGGTTTCTTCTGGTTCGTCGGGCGAGCCGAGGACGTCATCACGAGCCGCGGCCGCACGTTTGGTCCATACGAGGTCGAGCGAGCTCTGCGCGACCACGCCGCGATCGCTGCGAGCGCCGTGATCGGTCTCCGCGACCTTCAGCGGGGTGGCCAGTTCGTCCGGGCGTACGTCGTCCCGCACAGTGGAGGTGGAGGAACGGAGCAGCTCGAGGCCGAGCTCCGCCAGTTCGTCGCGCAGGCGCTTCCCGAGCAGCTGGTTCCCAGGGAGATCGTCTTCGTCGACGAGCTCCCGGTCGTTGGCGGCAAGGTGAGCCGGCACACGCTTCGCGAGCGGCCCGTCGGCGGACGCCCGCTCTGGGATCTGCCCCCAACGTCTGCGCCGGACGAGGAAGCACCTCCTTTGACCGCGTCACTGGCGCCTCCCCCGCCCGTCGTGGCCGAAGCAGCACCCGTTGTCGTGCCCGAGCCTCCGGTGGCTCCGGTACCCGAGCCAGTCGCCGTCCCTGAGCCCGTTGTGGCTCCGCCGCTGACGCCCGAACCGGTCGCCGAAGCGAAGCCGCTCCGGGCGCCGAAGCCGGTCGTCGAAGCTCCAGAGCCTCCCGTCGTCGAGCGCTTGGTCGAGCCCGAGCCGGAGCCCGTGCTTGAGCCCGTAGCAGAGGCTGCTCCGGCACTCCCGCCAGCACCCGAGCCGGAGCCGCAGCCAGAGCCGGAGCCCGTTGTCGTCCGTGAGACCGAGCCGGTCTCCGAGGCCGAGCCCGCGTCGCCACCCGAGCCCGCCGTCACGCCCGAGGTGGTCCAAGAGCCCGTCGCAGCCTCGGCGGAGCCCGCACCGGCACCCGCCGCGGAGGCGCCAGCGCGGCGCAAGCCGGCGCGCAAGCCGGAGCCCGCGGCGGCAAGCGCGGAACCGGCGCCCGCGCCGCTACCCGACTTCGTGCTCGAGCTACCGTCCGAGCCGGCGCCCGTCGAGCTGCCGGAGCTCGAGCCCGTCGTGAGCGTCGGAACCGAGCCGCTTCCCGACTTCGTCGTCCCTCAGGACGAGACGCCGATTCGCCTGCCTCCCCCACTTCCGCCGGAGCCGGAGCCGGAGCCCGATCTCGGCCCGCTCCCCGATTACATCGTCGATCCAAACCGACCACCGGACGTGGCGCCGTCGACGCCGGAGCGCGCGGCTGCTTCGGCGAAGCCCGCACTCAAGATCGCAGACGAGTTGGGCCCGGAGCAGTCACCGCCCGGTCTCTACTTCCCGCCGGTGACGAGCTTCCCAGCACCTCGCGACGACCCCGACGAGGAGGAGCGCAGGCGGGATGCACCGAAAGCGCCACGACGCCGACCGCCGCCGGATCCTCGCAAGAAGCGCGGCAAGTCGGGCGCGGCCGAGCCGGGCGACGAAGCCGAGGAGGTCAGCTGGATGCAGGGCCTTTCGAATCGCCTGAGCGCATACAGCCTCGGCGAGGACTCTGAGAAGAAGTCGTCGGAGCCGTCCGCCTCAGACGAGACGGGGGACGCCAAGACCGGCACCTGATCGAGGCGAGCTCGCCGTACGTACTCGATAGCGTGCCCGTGTGACCGACCAGGCAGCGGTGAGCCTCCTGCGCTGGCTGCGCAGACAGCTCCGCCAACCGACGCCGCAGCGTGAGCATCTCGAAGCCGCGGTGGCAAACGACGACCCCGCCGAGGCGCGCCGCCTCGTCGGGCTGATTCCCTTCACCGCAGCCCAGCGACGTCACATCGAAGGTCTCATCTCCCGCTGGGAGGAGGGACGTGGCCGCGTCTCCTAACGCAGCGATCGTCCGGCGGATCTTCGACGCGTTCGCGCGCAAAGAGGGCTTCGCGCTGCGAGGGCTCTTCGCCGAAGACGCCGTGTGGAACGTGCCGGGGAGCGGCGTCATGGCCGGGGTCTACCGCGGACGAGACGAGATCTTTCGCTTCCTCGCGCGCTTGCCGAAGGAGACGGACGGCACGTACAGCTCCGAGCTCGTCGACGTGCTCGCGAGCGACCGACGTGCCGCCGCCCTCTATCGCGCACGCGGGACGAGGCACGGCAGGACGCTCGAGCTCGACCAGGTGCTCCTGTTCACGATCGAGGACGGCCTCGTTCGCGAGGTGCTCGCCCTTCCGAGCGACCCCGACTCGTTCGAGGCGTTCTGGGCTTAGGCTGCCTCAGGCGATGGAGAGAACGAGCTTGCCGAAGTGCTCCCCCGCCTGCATCCGGGCAAGCGCGGCGTCGGCCTCCGCGAGCGGCCGGACGGAATCGATCACCGGACGCCAGCTCGCGTCGCCGAGCATCCGGAGCAGCCGCTCGAAATCCCGCGGGCTCCCGAGCTGTGTGCCTAGTAGCGACTGCTGAGCGAAGTAGAGCGGCCGCACCTGCAGCGTCGTCTCCGTTCCTCCAGTGCCTCCGAACACGACGACACGGCCTCCGCGGCGAACGCAGTCGAGCGACTGCTGCCACGTCGAGCCCACCGAATCGAGGACGAGGTCGATGGGTCCGAGCTCGCGCACGGCCGCGGGCCAGTCGGCGGTCGTGGCGTAGTTGACGCCGCGATCGGCGCCCAGTCCACGCGCTCGCTCGATCTTCTCGTCCGAGGACGAGGTCACGAGCACGCGCGCTCCGGCCTGGGCCGCGAGTTGCACGGCGAAGGTCGACACGCCGCTCGCGGCCCCGAGGACGAGGACGGTCTCGCCCGCCTGGAGCCCGCCGCGCGAGAAGAGGGCACGGTACGCAGTCAACGCGGCGAGCGGGAACGCGGCGGCCTCCTCCCATGAGAATCCAGCCGGTTTCGGGTACACGTTCTCCTCGGGAAGCGCAATCAGCTCCGCATACGTGCCGTCGCGCGGGCCGCCGACGAGCTCGAATCCCTCAGCAGGCGCGTCCTCGCGATCCCCCCAGCCGATGCCGCAGTTGATCACGACCTCCTCGCCGGTGTCGCGCCGCAGGCCAGCTCCGTCGGATCCGGGAATGAGCGGCAGCGGGAACGGATAGACGCCGTTGCGAACGAGCAGGTCTCGCCGATTGAGCGCGGCCGCCCGCAGCTCGACGACGACCTCCCCTGGCTTCGGCTGCGGATCGGGAACGTTCTCGTGGACAAGCACAGCGCCTTCGTGAACCCGAACAGCGTGCATCGCTCCTCCTTAGGGGTGGTTCCACATCATTCACGAGGCATCGAGACCTGTGCGTCCCGGGCCCCCTAACGCATGTACGGCTCGTGGCGGGGACCGACGATCGTGCGGATCGCGTAGAGCGA
>DASTEM010000285.1:0-5881 GCA_035709545.1 Gaiellaceae bacterium
GCCCCGAGGACGAGTCCGCCATCGACAGCCGCCGCGGCGATCTCCTCCGCGAACTCGCGTGGAGGACGGCTACGGCTCGCAGCGAGCCGGAGCGCGACGTTGGTCGCGTAGTCGCCGTGCTCGGGGTCCCCCGGTCGCTCGAGTGCGACTGGGACGCCGGCGATGTCGGAGAGCGCGGCTGCGAGCCGCGCCACGGGATCAGGCAACCGGAACCTCACGCGGGGCGAAGAGCGCTTCGAGCTTCGCCATCTCCTCGGTCGTGCCGACGCCTATCAGCACGTCACGTTCTTCGAGCAGCGCGTCAGAGTCCGGAGTCGGATCGAACGAGCCGTCGGCCTTGCGCAACGCGAGCACGAGCGCGCCCGTCTTTTCCCGAATCTGCAGCTCCCCGATGGAGCGCCCGCACGGCTCGCAGTTGGCGCTCACGACGATCTCCTCGAAGCGGAGCTCGGGCATCGGGCCGCCTGCCGTCGAGACGATGTCGAGGAACTCGGCGACCTGCGGCTTCAAGACGAGGTTCGCCATGTGAAGACCCGCCGCCGAGTACGGCTGCACGATTCGGTCGGCACCGGCGAGCTCCAGCTTCGTCCGTGCGTCGGCGGTAGAGGCACGAGCAACGATGAAGATATCCGGCCGCAGGGCCCGTGCAGAGAGCGTGATGTAGAGGTTGTCGACGTCCGAGTCGGAGCTCGCGATGAGTCCCCGCGCGTCCCGAATCCCCACGCTTTCGAGGTCCTCGTCCTGTGTCCCTCGACCTTCGACGTGAAGGTCGCCGTGGCTCTTTGCGTACGCCAGCGCCTCTGCTCCGTGATCGAGCACCACGTAGGGGACGCCGACCTCTCGGAACTCCTTCGCGGCGCGCCGGCCGACTCGGCCGTAGCCGCAGATAATGACGTGATCCCGAAGCTGCTCCACTCTCTTCGTCAACCTCCGCGCTTCCCAGGCCCCGCTGACCGTCCCCGAGACGGTGAGCTCGATGATCAGGCCGAAGACGTACAGGAAGATTGCCACACCCCAGACGACGAGAACGATCGTGAAGAGTTTCGCGCCGGTCGAGTCTGGAGCCGACACGAGTCCTGCGGTATAGACGGTGATGACCGTCCGGTAGAACGCATCGAACGGGCTCTCGTCGGATATGAGCGCGAACCCGATGGTTCCGACGACGCAGAGCGCTGCAAATGATGCGCAGGCGAGGAGAACCTGCCGCGGCGTAACCGGTGAGGGCTCCACGCCTCCATCCTAGGCCGACGCGTACGTCGGTTCCCGGTAGGGTCGAGTCAGAGCTGCTTCGCCGACGGCGCTGAGCGGATGGGGATGACAACGCCGTCGCGCTGGAGCGCTGCCTGCACTTCCTCGCGAGCCTTGTAGATCCGCCACTTCACGGTCGCGAGGGTGATCTCGAGCGTCTCGGCGATCTCGGTGTAGGAGAGGCCGACGATGTCGCGGAGGAGCAGTGCCATCTTCAGGTCCGGATTCAGAAGCTCGACCGCCCGCCACACGGCGTCGATGGTCTCTGCACGCTCAGCGGGAGCGTCGACGACCTCGAGCGGCGGGACGTCGTCGATGTTGACGACCGACCGGGGTCGGCGCTCGAGCGCGCGCAGCTCGTCCAGCACACGGTTCTTCGTCACCTGAAACAGCCACGTCGTGAACCGCGAGCGAAGGGAGAACTTGGGGAGCCCTTGGAAGACCCGGAGGAAGACCTCCTGCGTCAAGTCCTCGGAAAGCGCGCGATCCCCGGTGAGCCGCAGGACATAGTTGTAGACCGGCTGCTCGTACGTCCGAACGATGATGGAGAACGCTCGCTCGTCTCCGCGCTGGGCTTTGCGGAGTACTCCGAGATCGGGCTGTGGGAGTGACACGCGTCGGCGAGTATAGAGGGAGATTCGTAAAGAGTTTCGGTCGGGGGAGTTACACCGGCGTTGTGAGCGCCGTACCTGTCATGTCACCCGGAATTGCGATCCCCAGCATCCCCAGAATGGTGGGTGCGAGATCGGACAGCTCTCCCCCGTCTCCCAGCTCGACTCCGACATCTGTGACGACGAGCGGAGCCGGATTCGTCGTGTGTGCGGTGTGTGGGCTCTTGCCGTCGGGCTCGAGCATCTCTTCGGCATTCCCGTGGTCGGCGGTCACCAGACACACGCCGCTCGCCGTATGCACGCACTCGACGACCCGGCCGAGTGCTTTGTCGGTCGCCTCGACTGCAGCGACAACTGCGGGAATCGATCCCGTATGCCCGACCATGTCCGGGTTCGCAACGTTGACGACCGCGAAGCCGTACCCGGCGCCGATCTCGTCGCACACCCGCTGTGCGACCTCGGCGGCAGACATCTCCGGCTTCAGGTCGTAGCTCGGAACGTCACGCGGCGACGGCACGAGGATCCGTGTCTCTCCCTCCCACTCCCGTTCCTCGCCCCCGTTGAAGAAGTACGTCACGTGCGCGTACTTCTCGGTCTCGGCGACGTGGAGCTGGCGGATGCTGTTGGCGGCGAGGACCTCGGCGAGCGTGTTGCGAACCTCTTGCTCCTCGAACGCGACGGGAAACGGGAAGTCCTCTCGGTAGCGCGTCATCGTCGTCAGATCGATGCCCGCCTCCAGCAGACGCTGGGAGAGCTGCCTCGCGCGATCCGGGCGGAAGTTGAAGAAGATCGCGCCGTCGTCGTCGCCGAGGCGCGGGCGGCCGTCGAGCACGATCGGCTCGACGAACTCGTCGGTGATCCCGCGCTCGTAGCTCGTGCGCGCGGCCGCAACGGGATCGTGTGCTCGCTCCCCGTCGCCGCGCATGATCGCTGCGAGCGCGCGGTCGGTGCGCTCCCAGCGATTGTCGCGATCCATCGCGTAATACCGGCCGCAGACGGTCGCGATCCGGTCGGCGGGCAGCTCGGCTAGATCGCGCACAGCCGAGGTGGGCGAGACGTCGCGCCCGTCGGTGAATGCGTGGATCCACGTACGTTCGGCCATCTCCAGCCGCTCGGCGAGCTCGAGCAGCGCGCGGAGATGGTCGATGTGCGAGTGCACGCCGCCGTTGGAGACGAGCCCGAGCAGATGGACGTCGCCGTTCCGTTCGCGAGCGCGCTCGAACGCCGAGACGAGCGCGTCGTTCTCCAGGAGCGACCCGTCCGCGACGGCCTGGTTCACCCGTGCGAGGTCCTGGAACAGAATCCGGCCCGATCCGATCGTGAGATGCCCGACCTCAGAGTTCCCCATCTGCCCGGGCGGGAGACCGACAGCCTCGCCGGACGCGCGCAGTGTCGTGTGGGGATAGCGCTCCCAGAGCGCGTCGAACACCGGCGTCTCCGCGAGCTCGACCGCGTTGCCGGGTCCCGCGGGTGCGATCCCCCAGCCGTCGAGGATGACGAGAACGACGAGCTTCGTCACGAAGCAGCGGCCTCGGCGCCCGCGAGGCAGATCGCCTCGAACGACACCGGGTCGAGCGACGCGCCGCCGACGAGAGCGCCGTCGACGTCGGGTTGCCCCAGCAGCACGAGCGCGTTCTCCGCCTTGACCGATCCTCCGTAGAGCACCGGCGACGAGTGCAGCGACTTGATGAACGCGTGCGCGTCCTGAGCCGTCTCGGGCGTCGCCGTACGTCCGGTTCCGATAGCCCATACGGGCTCGTACGCGATCACGAGCCGCTCGTGCCGAGGAACGGCAGCGACTTGCCGCGCGAGCACGGCTTCGGTTTCGCCGGCCTCTCGTTCGGCCTCGGTCTCGCCGACGCACGCGATCACCGAGAGCCCCGCCTCGAGCGCCGCCTCCGCGCGGAGACGCACCGTCTCGTCCGTCTCTCCGAAGTGCTGGCGCCGCTCCGAATGACCGACGAGCGCACCCTTGACGCCAAGCTCGAGCAGCATCGGGGCGGATACCTCGCCCGTGTAGGCGCCGTCGAGCTCCCAGTGGACGTTCTGCGCGTAGACGCGTACGAGGCTCCCATCGCCGAGACCCTGCAGCGTCGCCTGCAGCGAGACGAAGGGTGGGCACACGACGACCTCGACCTCAGGCGTGCGCTCGGGCAAGTGGCGAATGCGCGTGGCGAAGGCTCGCGCCTCGTGCGCACCCTTGAACATCTTCCAGTTCCCGGCAACGAGCATCGGCGGCGATCTTAGGCGACGGCTTGTTAGCCTCGCCCGCCATGGCCCGCCCGATCTGGGAGCAGCGCTTCCGTGCGCCTGTCTCCCACCTCCCCGAATGGTCGCCGCACGCGCCCGACCGCGTCGTGTACGCATCGAACGAGTCCGGCACATGGCAGGTTCACGCGTGGGATCGCGCAACTGGCAGACGGCGTCAGGTGACGCATCATCCGGTCGGGCTCATCGACGGCACACCGACGTTCGACGGGGAGGGAGTTCTCTGGTTTCAGGACGAGACCGGCGACGAATCCGGGCGCTGGCTCGTCCAACCCTTTCACGGAGGCGAGACGCGCGCGTTCCTCGAAGGCGTCCCGCACGGCTGGAACGAGGGCCTTGCGCAGGCGCCGGGAATCGTCGCCGCCGGCATCAGCAATCGTGATGGGTTCGCGATCTTCGTGTCGCTCGAGGGAGCCCGGTCGCAGGAGATCTACCGATCGGGCGAGTCGGTGCGCGTCGGCGGCGCCGAGGGTGGAGGCTTCGTGCGGGCCGGCCTCTCGGCCGACGGCTCGCTGCTCTGCCTCGAACACGCGGAGCACGGCGATCTCATCCATCCGGCGCTCCGGGTCGTCGACCCACGCACGGGTGCGACAGTCGGAGAGCAGCTCGACAAAGGGTTGTCGCTGACCGCGAAGTGCTGGTCGCCTGTCCCCGGACGGCAGCTCCTCGCCTTCGACCACGAGCAGGAGGGGGAAGAACGGCCCGCGGTCTGGGACCTCGCAAGCGGCGAGCGCCGCGATCTGCGGGTCGAGCTTGACGGTTCCGTCTACGTCGAAGACTGGTGGCCGGACGGGTCGGCGCTGCTGCTGGCCAATCTCGTCGAGGGACGCGATCGCCTCTACCGCTACATCTTCGAGTCAGGCGACCTCGAGGCGATCCCGACCGAGCCCGGATACATCTGGCGAGGACGTGTGCGCCCGGACGGGCGGGTGTGGCTCCTCCACGACCAGGGACACCGGCAACGGCTGGCGCTCGACGACGCAGGAGCGGTGCTCCTGACGTCCGGAGACGGGGCCGGCGCGGCCGGTCGTCCATACCGATCGTGGCACTTCGACAATCCCCACGGTCAGCGCGTCCACGGCTTCGTCGTGACCCCAGACGACTCGGGCGGACCGTTCCCGGTGATGATGTTCGTCCACGGCGGGCCGACCTGGCTCGACCTCGACCGCTGGCAGCCCGAGGTCCAGGCCTACGTCGACGCCGGGTTCGTCGTCGGCATGGTCAACTACCGCGGCTCGATCGGGTACGGCCGCGAGTGGCGCGACACGCTGATCGGGAACATCGGCGGACCGGAGCTCGAGGACGTGAACGCCGGCCTCCGCGACCTTGTCGACCAGGGGATCGCCGATCCCGCGCGGGCAGTGATCGCCGGCTACTCCTGGGGCGGCTATTTGACACTGCTCGAGCTCGGCAAGCACGCCGACCTCTGGACGTGCGGCGTGGCAGGTGTCCCCGTCGGTGACTACGCCGATGGCTACGAAGAGCTCTCGCCGACGCTTCAGGCCTACGACCGAGCGCTGCTCGGTGGTCAGCCCAAGGACGTTCCGGAGCTGATGCGAGACCGGAGTCCGATCAACTTCGCCGACGACGTGCGCGCCCCGGTCCTGTTCCTTATCGGGAGAAACGACAGCCGCTGCCCGTACCGCCAGGCAATGCTCTATGTCGACAAGCTCGCGGCGCGCGGGCATCCGCACGAGGTCTACGTCTACGAGACGGGTCACAGCTCCTTCGACGTCGACGAGGAGGTTCGCCAG
>DASTEM010000286.1:0-4844 GCA_035709545.1 Gaiellaceae bacterium
GCGGACGTTGCGGAGCAGATCTGGTGTCGGCTTTGACATGGAGCGATTCATACACGAACGGCTGCCGCGTGTCACTCACTGGCGTCCGAGGCAGAGAGCTCCTCGATCCGCAGCTCGGCGCCCTGGAGCCGCGAGACGCACATCTTGAACAGCTCCTCGCCGCGCCGGAAGAGCGCGATCGCGTCATCTACGGGCACGTCGCCGCGCTCGAGCCGCGCGACGATGTCCTCGAGCTCCTTCTGCAGCTCTTCGAACGAGCGGTCGTCGCTCACGAGCGCACGTCCTCCACTTGCACCCCCAGCGCACCGGTCGCGAGCTCGATCTCGAGCCGGTCTGCCACCTGCACCGCCGACGCGTCGCGGATCGCGACCGCTCCGGCGCGCACGATCGCGTACCCGCGGTCGAGCGTTGCGAGAGGCGAGAGCGCCTGGAGGCGCGCTCCTGTGTGGTCGAGCCCTGCCCGTCGCCGCTCGAGGAGCAGACGCGGAGCTGCGCGCAGTCTCTCTCCGAGCCGCGCGAGCCGCTCGGCGTCGCGTTCGAGCAGGTTGCGGACGGAGAGGACGAGCCTGCGGTGCGAGCGCTCGAGTGAGGCGCTCAACTCGTCCAGGTCGGGCACCACCAGCGCGCCCGCGGCGGTCGGCGTCGCGGCACGAGCATCGGCGGCAAGATCGCAGAGTGGTGTGTCCTGCTCGTGTCCCACCGCCGAGACAACGGGCACGGCGCACGCTGCGACGGCCCGGACGACGGCCTCGTCGCTGAACGGCAGGAGATCCTCGAAGCTTCCGCCTCCGCGTGCGAGCACGACGACGTCGACCTCAGGGTGTGCCGCGAGCGTCGCCAGAGCAGCCACGATCGTTGCGGGCGCCCCCTTCCCTTGAACTCGCGCCTCGCAGATCACGACCTTGGCGGCCGGGAAACGCGCTCCGATCGTTGCGACTAAGTCTCCACGCGCTGCTGCGTCTGCTCCTGTGAGGATTCCGACCGCGCGTGGCAGTCGAGGGAGGGAGCGCTTGCGTGCTTGAGCGAAAAGCCCCTCTGCCGCGAGCTGGCGCTTCAGACGTTCGAGGGCAAGCAAGTGCCCGCCGAGGCCGATGCGCTCGATCGTCGTCGCTCGTAGGCCGAGCTCGCCCTTTAGCTCGTAGAGCTCGGCGCGGCCTGAGACGTGAACCGTCTCGCCCTCCTCCAGCGCCAGCTCGAGCCGGTCGAACGTGCGACGTCCGATCGTCACCTTCAGGGTCGCGCCGGTCTTCGGATCCTTGAGAGTGAGGAAGACCGTGGCCCACGCCTCGTTCCGGCGAAGCTCCGTGACCTCGCCTTCGACCCACACAGCGGGAAGCCTCCCGAGGTACGAGGCCACTCCGCGGTTGAACGACGAGACAGTGAAGACCTTGCGGTCGCCGTACAGGATCGGCTCCACCTTCGCCACGCCCGCAGCGTAGCCCGGCGTACCGCCGTGCGAGCTTGCGCGTTAGAGAAGGATCTCGGCGGCCGTCGTCGGATCGCAGCCGCGCGACAGCATCTCCACCGCATCGTGGAGGTCGACCTCGCTGACGGCGATTCGCTCTGCGAGGTGAACCGGATAGCCGGCCTCGAGCAGGATGTGGAGCCGCCAGCTTTCGACTTTCGCCGGCTCGTTCTCGTTCCAGAGCGGGGCCTCGGTGGTCTCGGCCATGCGCGCCGGATTCGCCGTCGCTCAGACGCTTCCTGCTCGTGCGGAGCGTGCCCGACAGCGGCGGTCAGACGCCCGCCGACGAGCGCAGCGATTCGTATCGTCTCGCGAGCTCGATGATTCGGTCATCGAGGCGCTGCGCTGCCGCATCCACCGCGTGCTGGAGCTGGTCGGCGATCAGACTGTCTGCCCGGCGCAGGAACGACTCGGCCGTGCGGTCGAGCTCCTCGCGAAGCCCGTTGGCCGCCTCCTCGCGTATCGCGCGCATGCGATTGTCGAACTCGAGCGCGCTCGCCTCCGCGCGTCGATCGACCTCGCGCGCAATCGCTCGCTCGATCTGCTCAACCTGCCGGCGCTCGAGCTCGTTGAACGCGATCTCGATCCTCGCTCGCGCCTCGCTCTCCGCGCGGTCGACCTGCTCGGCGACCGCATGCTCGTGCTGGCGAAGGCGGTCGCTCACGTCGTCCAAGACCCGCCGACGGTCGTCGGTCTGCAGCTGCAGCTCGTCGAGCGCCTGCGCAAGCGCGTCCTTGGCGCTTGCCTCGAGCGTCTCGCGGAGCCGAAGCGCGGCGGCGCGCTGCTCGTCGACGGTCGTCCCGAGCTCGGCGGCCTCGGCCTCGATCTTGGACTCGACCTCCGCGATTCGCTGCCGAACGCGCTGCTCGAGGGTCGTCACCGCGCCCTGAAGTGCGTTCTGCGCTCGCTCGAGGTCCGCTTCCCAGGCTCGGAGGCGCTCCTCGACACGCTGCTCGACCGCCGCGACGAGCTCCGCCAGCTGTTCCGAGAGCTCGCGCTCGCGGACTCCGAGCTCGCCGCGTCGCTGGTCCGAGAGGCGGCGCTCCTCGGCGACGTATGTCGAGAGGGAGTCGGCGTGTGCTCGCGAGATTCCGATGCGTAGCTGCTCGGTCTGGACCGCGGCTTCCTCCTCGGCGGCAGCCCGAACCGCCCGTCGCGCGGTGGCGACGAGCTCGTCGGTGCGTGCTGCCCGCGCTCGCATGCGTCTCAGCGAGAGCGCAAGCAGGAGGACGAGGAGCGTGGCCCCTGCGAGGGCAGCGGCGAGGATCCAGGCGACGATTGGCACGGAACCACTCTAGAGCCGATAGACGACCAGAGCCGCTGCGAGCACGACCGAAGCCGCGGCGAGGAGCCGGAGGGCGCGCTCCTCTGCGTCCACAAGCCAGCGAGCGTCGATTGCCGTCCGGCTTCCGTCAGCGAGTATGAGCTCACCGGTGGCGTCGTCCACCTGCCGGCGGATGAAGCGGACGCGATTCGAGAGCGCACGTTGCGCGAGCGAGAGGAGAGCGGCGAACGCGGCCGCGAGGACACTCGCGAGGCCGATCTCGCCCGCGACCGCTGCGTACCCGCAGATCACGGGGAATCCACCCCATGCCAGCCCGAACCAGAGGTCAGAATGGAAAAGCCCTCCGAGCAACTCGAGGTTGTACGCGAGGACGAGGAAAAGCCCGAGTGGCACGAGTGCGAGGAGCCACGGCTCGAATGAGATCGCACCCGCGACGCCGATCACGCACGCGGCGCCGATCGAGCAGGCTGCGAGCGCGACGAGGATCGGGCCCGGGATCGCGGTTCGCAGCGGGCGACCGTTCAGCTCGTCGAGCGCATGCGCCCCGATCCCGACTGCGAGCGCGAACGCGGCGACCGCAGCTCCAAGTCGTCCCCAGGCGACGGCGGGCGCCAGGCAGCCGCCGACGACGACGTACGACAGATGCCAAGCCGTGTATGGGGCGTGGAGCAGCGTCACGTAGTCGCGCCAGCCGCCCTGCCTGAGGGCGTACCAGGCCGGTCGCTCGGCCGGTCGGACGCTCATGTCTTCAGCCCCCAGATCACGACGCCTCCGCCGAGGCTGAGTCGCCTCATGCTCACGTCGTGGATCCCTGCCTCTTCCCAGAGTTCGAACTGTCGCTCGACCGGGTAGTGGGCCCAGAAGGCTCGGATCGATCCGCCCAGGAAGTCGCCTACCTCGCCCCAGCCTTGGCGGAGTACGCGGCCCGCGAGCGGGAGCCCAGCGCGCACGTAGAGCTCCCAGGCGGGGCGAGCGACCAGATTCGGGACGCCGAACTCCAGCGACGCGACCATTCCGCCCGATCGCACCACCCGAGCCAGCTCGGCGAGTGTCGCTCCCGGGTCGTCGACGTAGCGCAGGAGGTAGGTGAACGTCAGGTGGTCGTACGCGCCGTCGGCGAAGGGCAAGGACTCGGCCGATGCCTCGACGAGCTTCACCTGGGCTTGGAAGCGACGCCGAGCGACGGCGAGCATCTCCGGGCTCTGATCGACGCCCGTCACTGTGTAACCGCGCCGAAGGAGCTCGGCCGCGACGAGCCCCGTACCCGTGGCAACGTCGAGCACGTGTCCGCCCGGTGGGAGCCGCGACACGAGGAAGCGCCGCCACAGCGGATCCTGGCCGAGCGAGAGGACAGCGCCCACGCGGTCGTACGTCGACCCCAGCGGAGCGAAGAGCTCTCGGGCGTCCGTGGCCGGCATGGGCCTATTCTGGCGGCGTGGCGCTCGCAGACGAGCTCGAGCAGATCGAGGTTCTGGCGCGCGAGCACGCGAAGCCCGGGGACGCGGTCTCGGGGATCATCGCGACGGAGCCCACGCCGGGTGGTCGTGTCTACATCTGCTCCTTCGACGACGCCGACGGGCTTCGCAGCTGGCTGGCGATTAGCGATGACGGCGTGGCCGTGACGGGGCGGGCGGAGCTGCGCGCGGCGGTCTCGATAGCGGCGCTCTGTGAGGTTGCCGAGGATGCCGCGGGCGGCGGCGATCTCGACGCGCTCATCGCGACCCTTGGCGAGATTCGGAAGAAGGAGGCGCCGCCCGGCATCGAGGACGCCGAGGCAGCAGCGCGCGCGCTCCGGAGCATGCTCGGAGAGCCTCCTCAGCTTGCGTCGCCCACTCGCCTCGACGACATCGGAGCTTCCACGCGCCGTCTCGAGCAGGAGCTCGACCCGACAGGGGGCTCGCCCTTCGCGGCGGCGATGAAGTCAGCGCAGGCCGCGGTGCAGGAGCTCCAGCGCGAGGTCGAGGCGGGCTATCTCGTGCCGTTGACGTAGGGCGAGAATTATCTCGCCCGTACAATCCGGAGGATGGAAGGCAGTGGCGGTTTCTTCCCGTTCGGGGGCGGCGATCCCGAGGAGCTCCTCGGGGCGCTGCGCGA